>NZ_CEXWTU010000035.1:0-28342 GCF_982758155.1 Marinagarivorans sp.
AACGAAGGTAAGGATGTCGATATCAAGCATTAGTGGATGAAATATTGTTTCCTCGCCCCTAACCTAAAAAACTTAATTGAGAGGCAATAAATACACGCTCCCTTGATGTGCACTACACGATAGGTGGCTCAAGGGGCTAGCCTCTAGCCAGGCAGCTACCCCTTATCCCCTTCACTCGAATCGCTATCCTCTTTAGACTCGCCGTTATTCCCCCTAAACGCCTCCATCGCCGCGCTTAAGCTAGTCATGTTTTTGGAAAAATTTCGGCATGCGCTACACAGAAGAAGATGTGTTTTCATCTGCATTTTTTGTGTAAGCGTTAAACGCTTATCTTGCGCTAACGACGATAATTCTGACGCTTTACGACAACTAATCATTGCGTGCCCCGTTTGAAAAAACGTCCTAGGCCCATCGATTGCCTAGGGCCTTCAGGCTCCAACCAATGAGTCGATAGGCACTTTTGCAGCGCCATTCGGGCCCGGCAAAGCAATGCATGCAGATTGCTCTGGGTTATCCCCACTTGGCCACAAATCTCCTGCGTACTTAAGCCTAAAAACTCACGCATCATGAACACACGGGCCTGCCTAGCAGGCAGTTTGTTTAGGCACAACTCCAACACCAACATAAACTGCTGCTGCTTTAAGCCGCTCTCTGGGCACTGCCAAGCGTGTGGCGCAACCTCAGCTTGCCAGCGCCCATCCTCTTTGAAGTTTTCATCGAAGTCTAACGATTCGGTTTCCGGTGCACGCCCTTGTCGCCGAAAAAAATCGACCATTTTATTTTTCAAAATAGCAAAAACCCAGCTTCTAAATGCTGCACGTCCAGAGAATTTCTGCAAATTTTTTACCGCGCCAAGCAGTGCATCCTGCACCAAATCTTCGGCGATAGTTTTGTCCGGCAATTGTGTCGATGCGAATTTAACCATGTGGTCACGTAACTGCGACATATACACCACATCATTAAAGTGATGCCCAACTGACACCTCAGCTTCGACATAACGATTCGCCTCAGCGGCCCCGCTTGCACTCATAAATTACTTCCACAAAAAAGGCGCTTAATGTGCGCCTTTTGCAACTTCTTGAATACGCGCCACCATCGCACGCATGCCACTGCCCCGTGTTGGGCTTAAATGCTTAAGCAACCCAAGGGATTCAAAATACTCATCAATATCAAAAGCCGATATCTCTGCCGGCGCTTTGTTGTTATAAGCAGCCAATACAACGCCCAGTAAGCCTTTTACAATAAAGGCATCACTATCCACCCAAAAACAGAGTTTTCCATCCACAATATATTCTTGAATCCACACCTGACTTTGGCAGCCACGAATCAGCTGATCATCCGTTTTAAAGGCAGCATCCATAACCGGAATTTCTTTACCGAGATCAATAATATACTTATAACGCTCCTCCCAAGTATCAAAAAAGGATAACGTTTCTAAAATATCATCAGCGCTAATACTTACACCAAAGGCTGTTGGTGCAGCGTGAGAAGTTTCGATAACCATTAAAAGAATAGCCCCGTTTCAAGTTGCGCTTCTTCGCTCATCATTTCGCGACTCCATGGCGGGTAGAATATCAGTTTTACATTCACTTTTTTAACGTTGGGCACCAAAGCCACGCGGTATTCAACATCGCCGACTAACACCGGCCCCATTCCACACCCCGGAGCCGTCAATGTCATTTCAATATTAACATCGCCCGTTTCTTGGTCGACATGAACACTGTAAATCAAGCCTAAGCTTCGAAGATTGACGGGGATCTCTGGATCGTAAACAGTCTCTAAAGCATCCCAAACTTGCTCTTCGTTTATTTTCCCATCACCGGCATCATCAAAGCTAAGCTCGTATTTTTCTAGCCCCAACGCATCGGCATCAGTGCCGTCTACGCGAATCATATTACCCTGATAAACAATGGTGTAGTTACCACCGAGCGACTGCGTAATCGTGACAAAATTGTGCGCAGGAATTGTGACGACATCGCCTACAGGCACAAGACGACCCGGGCAATCCCGCACAGTTGATACCATTCGTTGTTCAGACATATATTTACCAACATTAACCGCTATCGGTTCTACAACTATTTACTGTTAACTGTAATGCCAACACTTTTCGCTAAACGCTAAAGCTTTCGCCACACCCGCAAGCATCTTTAACATTGGGATTATTAATCACCAAGTTTTTATTCACGCCTTCCGTTGTGAAATTAATGACGGTGCCTTGCAGCGCGCCTATATGCTTCGCATCGATAAAGAGTGATAAGCCGTTGGGTAATACTTTTTGAATATCGCCCTCTTCCTCGCCATCTACTTCATCGATAACATATTTAAAGCCGGTACAACCCGCTTCTTTCAAGGTCACACGAATGGCTTTTTTACCCGATTTAACAAGCACTCGAGAAAAATGCTCTGCTGCCGCATCGGTAACAGTTAATACGTCTGCCGACGAAAAACTTTGAACACCCGCTGTTGATGTCGATGATGCATTACTTGGTTCGGTCATAAGACAACCCTCGCAGTTAACTTAAAGCAAGCTTTAAGCAACCTATAGTAAAAACTGCTTAGCTTTTTCCAAGCCAGCAAATAAACGATCAATATCATCGCGCGTATTATAAATAGACAAGGAAGCGCGCACAGTGCCCGGAATTTTAAATCGGGTCATTAACGGTTGAGCGCAATGATGCCCTGTTCGCACCGCAATACCTTGCTGATCAAGTAGCATACCCACATCTGAAGGGTGTGCGCCCTCTAACAAAAAGCTAAAGGCGCCAGCTTGATACTCCGCCTGCCCAATGCGCTTTAAACCAGCACACGCTTGTGACTTCTCAATGATATAAGCCATTAAATCAGCTTCATGTGCCGCAACTTGCGCGTGATTTAACGTGTTTAAAAAATCAATAGCAGCGCCCAGGCCAATCACACCTTCAATATGCGGAGTACCCGCTTCGAATTTAAACGGTAAACCATTAAAGGTTGTACCTTCAAAGCTAACGGTTTCAATCATCTCGCCACCGCCTTGGTACGGAGGCATGCTTTCTAATAAAGCTTTTTGCCCCCACAAAACACCAACACCGGTAGGGCCAAATAATTTGTGACCGCTAAAAACATAAAAATCACAGCCCAAGGCCTGAACATCAATCGGGAAGTGCGCTACCGCTTGGGCGCCATCTAACAGCGTTGTTATACCTTTAGCTTTCGCTTGAGCAACCATAGTTTGAACAGGGTTAACGCTGCCCAAGGCATTAGAAACATGACTTAACGCTAACAACTTAACCTTATCGGTTAACAGTACTGTAAAAGCCTGCTGATCAATATCACCGGTTTCCGTTAAAGGAATAGGGATAACCTTAGCGCCTTTCTTTTCGGCCAAAATTTGCCACGGCACAATATTAGCGTGATGCTCTAATTCAGAAACCAGAATCACATCGCCTTCGGTGATGTGATTATTCCCCCACGAGTGCGCCACCAAATTAATGGATTCGGTAGTGCCACGTGTCCATAAAACCTGCTCGGTGCTAGGACTATTAATAAACGTCGCCACTTTTTGACGTGCGGCTTCAAAAGCGATGGTGGCCTTATCGGCTAAGGTGTGGGCACCACGGTGTACATTCGAGTTATAACCGGTGTAATACTCAGTCACTGCATCGATAACCACTTGGGGCTTCTGTGTCGTGGCCGCACTATCCAGATACACCAACGGCGAACCATTAATATCTTGATTTAAAATAGGGAACTGCGCCCTAACAGCATTCACGTCAAAATCCACAACCATGGTTTTAATGCCCATCAATTGGCGTTAACAGGTGCTGCGCTAACGCGGTATCTTTAGCAAAGCGGCCGGCAATAACAGGGCGTAAATAAGTAATGATTGCCTCGTTACCTAGCTGCTCGATTAACTCATTAATAAAGCCAAAGCTCAGTATCACCTGTGCTTCCTCTTTGCTAATTCCGCGAGAACGCAAATAGTACATCGCAAGGGGGTCTATTTTAGCGATGGTGGCACCGTGTGCACAGCGTACATCATCCGCATAAATTTCGAGCTCTGGCTTGGTATTCACCTCGGCCTTTTCGCTGGTTAATAAGTTTTTATTACTTAGTTCTGCCAGCGTCTTTTGAGCATCTTTATGGATATGAATACGGCCATTAAACACGGCACGGGCACTATCGCCAATAATGCCGCGAAAAATCTCGTTACTATTACAATGCGGTACTTTATGTTCGATGCAAGTATGGAAATCGGTCAACTGATTATGGCGCGGTAAATACACGCCATTATTTACTGCTTCACCGCCCTCACCTTCAAACTGAGTGACCACATCAACGCGCTGAAGGTTTGCACCCATCGCCAAATAAAAGCTATTTAAGCGCGCATTTTTTTGTACGTGACTATAAACGCCACCCACATGAAGATTCTCTTCACTTTCTAAGTGCAAACGGTAATGGTTGCACTGGGCATTTTCACCCACAAAAAATTCGGTAATGCTATTGGTTAAAACAGTAGCGCCTTCGCGGCTGGTAAAATGCTCTACCAACGTTGCGCGGCTGCCTAGCTCTTGAATCCACAAAACCCGCGCCGTTGCCATACAAGCATTAGCCTGCGTAGAAACATTCACAATATGCACAGGCTGTTGTATGTCAGCATTTTTAGCGACTTCAACAACAAACCCTTCAACAGTTGCAGCCGTATTTAATTCGCCAAACAAAGTGGCATGCTCGCCCGCCGCTTTATTGAAATACTTAGAGCGCACCTCTTCAGAGGCATCCGCTAATGGCGTAATCACTAAGCCCGTCGGTAAAGTGTTTAAATCGGCCGATAAACCCGTCTGAAACTGGCCGTCAACAAAGACGAGATCCAAAGCATTGAGCTGGTCAATACTATAAATGGCCGCCAAACCCTCTGTATTAGGTAGCGCTGTGGCTGCAGCAATAAAGTTGCCATCGGCAATCGCTTTAACCGGCGTGTATTTCCACGCTTCCGTTTTACGGGTTGGCCATTGGCGTTGCGACCAAGCTTCGCGCGCACGTGTTTGTTCGGCCTCATTGATAGAGGTTGCGGTGGCAAGTGCTAAACCCTGCTCTATAGCAGTATGTTTTGATACGGCGGTCATTAGGCAGCCCCACCTTCCAACCAACCGTAACCTTTCTCTTCTAACTCTAACGCTAGTGATTTATCACCCGATTTCACAATTTTCCCATCGGCTAAAACGTGAACAAAATCAGGCACAATGTAATCAAGCAGACGCTGGTAATGCGTTACTACAATAAACGAGCGATCGGGGCTACGCAGTGCGTTAACGCCATTTGCGACCACCTGCAAGGCATCAATATCCAAACCCGAATCGGTTTCATCGAGAATGGCCAGCTTGGGCTCAAGCAATATCATTTGCATTAGTTCGTTGCGTTTTTTCTCGCCACCGGAAAAGCCTTCGTTTACGCCTCGCTTTAAAAATTGCTGATCAAGATCAACCGACTTACAGGCTTCACGTGCTTTCTTCATGAAATCAACGGCATTTAAAGCGGGTAACTTTCGGTGTGCTCTTATCGCATCAACCGACGCTTTTAAAAATTCCATGTTGCTTACACCCGGAATTTCTACGGGGTACTGAAACGCCAAAAACAAGCCTTCACGGGCACGCTCTTCGCATTCTAATTCGAGTAAATTTTTGTCTTCAAAACTAACACTGCCACCGGTCACTTCGTAGCCATCGCGGCCGGCCAATACGTGGCCCAAGGTACTTTTACCTGCGCCGTTTGGGCCCATTATTGCGTGTACTTCACCGGGATTAATCGTTAGATTTAAGCCTTTCAATATCGTTTTTTCAGCAACGCTGGCTTGTAGGTTTTCAATTTTCAACATAAATAAGTTCTCACAATGCGGCCGATTAATCATTCAATCGCCGAATGCCGCGCATAGCACGCAACATTATAAAATTAATAATTAACCGACTGAACCTTCGAGGCTAACTTCCAATAACTTACCGGCTTCTACTGCAAACTCCATGGGCAGCTCTTTAAACACCTCTTTACAAAAACCATTCACAATCATTGAAACGGCTTTTTCGGCATCTATGCCTCGTTGTTTGCACAAATACAGTTGGTCTTCGCTCACTTTGGACGTTGTCGCTTCGTGCTCGATAACCGCATTGGGGTTTTTACTTTCGATATACGGGAAGGTGTGCGCCGCACATTCGCTACCAATTAATAAAGAATCACATTGCGTAAAGTTACGCGCGCCATCGGCACCGGCATTAAAGCGCACCAAACCGCGATAAGCATTCGAGCTTTTACCCGCCGAAATACCCTTACTAATAATCGTTGAGCGCGTATTTTTACCGATATGAATCATCTTGGTGCCGGTATCGGCTTGCTGATAGTTATTGGTAAGCGCCACGGAATAAAACTCACCAACGCTATTGTCACCCTTCAAAATACAGCTAGGGTATTTCCAGGTTACCGCTGAACCTGTTTCAACTTGCGTCCAAGAGATTCGAGCATTGGTATGTGCGATGCCACGCTTGGTCACAAAATTGTAAATACCGCCTTTGCCTTCGGCATCGCCGGGGTACCAGTTTTGTACCGTTGAATATTTGATTTTGGCATTATCCAAACACACCAATTCAACCACCGCCGCATGTAGTTGGTTTTCATCGCGCATGGGTGCAGTACAACCTTCCAAGTAACTCACTTCACTGCCTTCCTCGGCAATAATGAGTGTGCGCTCGAACTGACCCGTTTTAGCTTCGTTAATACGAAAATACGTCGATAGCTCCATCGGGCACTTAACGCCCTTAGGAATATACACAAAAGAGCCATCACTAAAGACTGCGCAATTAAGTGCTGAATAAAAGTTATCTTTAACCGGAACAACAGAACCCATATATTTTTTAATGAGCTCGGGGTATTCATGTACCGCTTCAGAGATAGGGCAGAAAATAACACCCGCTTCTTTTAAGTTTTCACGAAACGTAGTGGCGACCGAAACCGAATCAAACACCGCATCAACCGCTACACCGGCAAGCATTTGCTGCTCGTGCAACGGAATACCAAGCTTGTTGTAGGTATCGATAAGATCTGGATCAACTTCATCGAGGCTTTTAGGGCCATCGGCCATGCTTTTAGGCGCCGAGTAATACGATATTTCATTAAAATCGATTTTAGGGTATTGAACATGGGCCCATTCGGGCTCTTCCATTTCCAACCAAATTTTATACGCCTTTAAGCGCCACTCAAGCATCCACTCTGGCTCGTTCTTTTTACCAGAAATGAAACGAATGACATCTTCGTTCAAACCAGCCTCTAACGTATCGGATTCAATATTCGATACAAAGCCCGCTGAATACTCTTTGCTGATGGCATCGTCAATTTGTTCTTGCGACATAATAAAGGTACCTAATATTTATCGTCTGGCGCGCAGTGTAGTCACTGTCGCCACAATTTTTTGCGCTGCGTACTCAACATCCGCCACACTGGTATAGCGGCCAAAACTAAAACGCAATGAAGCGTGCGCTAATGCAGGTGACACCCCCAACGCACTTAATACATACGAAGGCTCTACACTGGCCGATGTGCACGCCGACCCTGTCGAAACCGCTAAGTCGCGCAAAGCCGTTAATAATGTTTCACCATCAACACCCGCGAAACTGAGATTAACAATGGCGTCGATAGCTTCAGCTTCATCGCCATTACGAGTCACGTCGGTTAAGGACGTTAAACCCGCCAAAAATACTGTACGCAACTGTTTAGCATGCGCCATATCCTGCGCTAGCTGTTTTTGTGCAACTTCAGCGGCCAAGCCCAAGCCCACGATTTGATGCGTGGCTAAAGTCCCGGAACGCATACCACGTTGATGACCACCACCGTGAATTTGCGCGCTTAAATTCACTTGCGGGTCGCGCTGCACATAAAGCGCCCCCATCCCCTTAGGCCCATAAAACTTATGTGCCGATAAAGACAAGGTATGCGCGCCCAGAGCTTTCACATCCACCGGTAATTTGCCAACGCTCTGCGCTGCATCCACATGCAAAAACACATTGTGATTACGGCAATATGCTGCAATTTCAGCAATAGGGTTTACCGCGCCCACTTCGTTGTTCACATGCATTAGGGCTACGATTATCGTATCGTCGCGCATGGCATCTTGTACTTGCGCCAAAGTCACTACACCGTTTTTTTGCGGTGTAATATAGGTGACTTCAAAGCCGTTTTTTTCTAAATAAACACAAGGGTCTAACACCGCTTTGTGCTCGATGGCCGACGTAATAATGTGCTTACCTCGCCCTTCTACGCCTTGCTGCGCAAACGCTAAACCTTTTAACGCCAAATTGTTGGACTCAGTCGCGCCACTGGTCCACACCAAGCTTCGTGGGTCAGCATTCAATAGCTTGGCTAACTGGCCTCTCGCTTTCTCTACCGCGGCCTCGGCTTGCCAGCCAAAAAAATGCGCTCGCGAAGCCGGGTTGGCGAAGTTGCCCTCTTTGGTCAAACAACTTGCCATTGCCTTGGCCACTTCCGCATCAACAGGCGTGGTAGCGGCGTAATCGAGATAAATGGGTGTTTTTGGTTTCACTGTGTTTTTACAACGCTGTTAAATCTACTTCGAATTGTGCGATTTTGTGCCCGACAAGCGTTGTCGCTGCCCGTGCGATTCTTAAAAAAACCTACAACGGAATGCTGATCATTTGCTCTAGCTCAGATACCGAATCCTCAGTTTTAGATTCGTCGCACTGCTCGGCTTTGTTTCGCTTTGCAACCAAGTCAGCTAGGCTGATGCGACTAAGAAACTGATGAATTTGCTTACTCAGGTCATCCCATAAATAGTGGGTTAAGCAGACTTCACCCTGCTTACAATTACCCTTCCCCGCACAATTTGTAGCATCAACCGACTCATTCACCGCGTCGATAATTTGTGCCACAAAAATGTTCTCGAGCGGATGCTTTAAGCGGTAACCACCACCCGGACCGCGTACACTCTTGACTAAATCGTTTTGCCGCAGCTTGGAAAACAACTGCTCAAGGTAAGACAAAGAGATGTCTTGCCGGCCAGAAATATCCGCCAAACTCACGGGACCATTGGTACTAAACAAGGCCAAATCGAGCATGGCTGTTACAGCATATCGGCCTTTTGTCGTTAAACGCATAGATGTCGCCTCTCTTCTCAGGGGCGAATTATCGAATAACCTAGTAATTCAGTCAAGTATTCAACCGGTTAGCTTGCTGACGTATCCTCGCCTTTCAGCTCCGCAAGCTGTCGCTCTAGATCGGCAATTTTATTACCGCTGTGAAAAACGTAGTTCTGTGTTGCCGTAAGCACACCGCGCAGAATGTTCATTTCCATCTGATCGGGGCGAACACGGCCATACAAACGGCGCAGGCGCGTTAAGGTTTGACGAGGATTACCCTCTTCCAAAAAGCCCAACGTTTCTAGTGTTTTTTGCAGGTGCTCAAAATAGTGCTCAATATCTTGCTGCGACGCTGGTGGCATATCCCATTCATCAAAAGAAATAGGTTTGCCCGCTTCGGAGGCTAAAGCACTCATGCGGATTTCGTACACAATTACCTGCAGCGCAGCCGCGATATTCAGCGAGCTATAACCCGGATTAGCCGGTATATGTACGTGATACTGGCATTTGTGTAGCTCTTCATTGGTTAAACCACGGTCTTCGCGGCCAAACAGTATCGCCACTTCGTGCTCTCTGTTTTTCGCTTCGCTATAAACCTTATCGCCACATTCACGCGGACTAACAAGCGGCCAAGGGATACGACGCCCCCGGGCGCTAGTGCCCACCACTAAACGGCAATCGGCAATGGCTTCATCTAGCGTTTCTACCACAACGGCTTTTTCGAGCACATCCAACGCGCCGGCCGCACGCCACTGCGCTTGATCAGCAGGGAAATCTTTAGGGGCTACTAACACCAAACGGGACATGCCCATGTTTTTAATAGCCCGCGCTGCCGCGCCAATATTGCCTGGATGTGAAGTATTCACCAACACTATACGAATGCGGTCAAACTCTGGACGAATGCGATCTGGCTCAACCGAGCTCATAGTCAGTACCCCAATAAAAAAAGTCGCTACCGCGTTGCGGCGGCCAAAACGGCGCCTAAGTCCACAACAGAGGTCAGAAAAAGGGGCGCGATTCTACCAGAAGACGCTCAGGTTGTGTGGTCTTTGATCAGTTGAGTTGAGGGAAAGGAAACGAGTGCCTGCCCTAGCTTTACTTTTTATTAGCACCACAACGATAGCGGCGGGTCGGCGGTAACGCACTTAAGCACATCGGTTCTTGAGACTATGCCTAAGACGCACCCCGCCTCATCAACAACAGCCATAGCATCTAGCTTATGTTCAACAAGGACAAATGAAATTCGCCTAATATCCGTTACCACCGCTGCACTAATTACCTGTTTATTATCAAGGAGAAAAAATTCAACAATCTTCGAATTTAGCGCTAAAGCTTTATCATTGACTTCAAGTAAAGCCTGATAAAGGTCACGCCTAGATAATGAAGCGATCAGCCGGCGATCTTCGTTAATAACCGGCATCAGTTGATAAGGGTTTTGCTTAAATATTTCATACGCTTGCCGCGGTGTATAAGTGGCCAATAAACTTACAACCGGTTGACTCATTACTTCATAGGCATGGTAAACAGCTTCGCGCGATTCGGTTTTCCTGATCATTTGATTATATTGTTTCAGCGCATTGGCAGAAACGCCATGCTGAGTCTCTGCGGCTGGTGTTGCACGCTCATCAAAATGATTAGGCTTTAAAGCGGCAATAGTTTCGCTGGCTATTGTCGTTTTTTCTACACGCCTTAATTCTTCTAAACTTCCAGAAAAAACTCTTTTTTGCGGTGAGTAGATATAAAACATAGCGCTAAACTCCCAATAATTTTAGACGCTGCAGAGAATTAAGGGATATATGCGATCAAGGTATACTGCAAAGCGCAGCTACCCCTGTGCGCCGGCCTGCACCGCACCGGAATACAGTACAGATATATTCCCACACACAAACCTACTGATAAATCCGCTCAAAGCCAGCCTCACTAAAGCCATTCATCTTGCGCCCATCAACAAGAATCAACGGCACCCCCCTACCACCGAGCGCTTTGTGCCGCGCATTGGCGGCGGGGTCGGCTTCTATATCGTATTCGGTATAGGCAATGCCATGCTTAGCCATATAACGGCGGGCTTTTTTACAATACCCGCACCAAGTAGTTGCATACATTTCTACATTTTTAGTGGCTATAGGCTGATCCGACACACCAATGTCCGCGGACTCAAAGGTATTAATTTTGGTTTCGACTTTTTTAACCGTGCCGCCAGCTTTGGCGACTGCGGTATCGTCGGGGCGGTCGGTGTAGTGCTCTTTACCGTTAGCGTCTGTCCATTGGTAAATATCGGCGTAACCATACGTGGCTACACATAGTGCGGTAATACAACACAAAAGTTTTAGCATGATAATTCCTTAGGCCTCTCGATGTGCAAGCAAGTTTATAACGGTAACTATTCAGCCATGCTCAAATAGGCCGGCAAATTGATCATTTTCTGGGCCGCTCAAGCCATCCTTGGACGCTATGCAAGCGTTCCCGACGCTTGAATGCCCAGAAAATAATCAATTCACCTTTTTCGAGGGCATTATTTCGAGCCCACCTGAATAGTTACTTATAACGACTCCTTCAAGATAGCAGCATTAGCGGTACGCCATTGCTATTGACGTATTTCACCCATCCTGACCAGCTCTTGATCAGTGAGCAATTAGGTGTAAAGTCGCTCATAATATACAGATTGAGTTATTAAGGATTTATCGCTTATGCGTTTTAGTTTTTTAGCCTTATGGCTGTTGGTATTATCGGGGTGTGGGAGCTCTGGCGGCGACACCACCTCTTCGGCTTTGAATCGATCATCCAGTGCTGGAACGAACAGCTCCACAGCAAGCTCACTAGGGAGTGAAGGAGCCGCACCACTATCTAGCTTAACCTTTGATGATCCCGTATTTGCACAGTGTGTGATGCGATCTGGAGTTGAAACGGTAGCTGAGCTGAATAATTTAAAGTGTGATTACGAAACCCTAATTACGTATATTACAGATTACGACTACATCACACTAAAGATTACATCGATCAAAGGGATTGAGCAGCTAATATCACTGGAGACTCTTCTGCTCACTGGTACGGAATTGATAGAAGCTGACCTTTCTAGTAATCAGGCACTGACAGAGGTAATTGTTTCGGACCCAAAGCTCAATCAAATTAATGTGAATGGACTGGCAAGCCTAGAAACATTGATTGTTGCTAGAGGAGAAATACAGGCACTTGACCTAAGCCAGAACCCCAACCTTCAAGAATTAACGATCGACGGCATCCCCTTAAGTCAAATCGAATTAAGTAACCTCAAAGATTTGAGAAAGTTGCACCTCCGTGGAACGCTCATCTCTGACATAGATTTTAGTGGCGTGACGGGAATTATAGCGCTAGATATTTCATCCAGCCCTATAGGGCAACTAAACCCCGAGCACCTTAAATCCCTTGAAGAATTCACCCTTGGTGCTGATGATAAAATATTTAAACGAATGAGCCGGATAAACGAGGAAGGGAAAACCGTTATTATCAGCAGTACTGACGTGGCGCTAGATAAGCTGAAGTCGCTTAGTATTCGCGGTGGTGAGTTTAAAGCGATCAACCTGTCCGCGGCAACATCGCTAGAAAGTTTTCGACTTGATGGCTCGGTCATTGAAAACTTCGATTTGATGTTTACGCCCAATTTAAAAGCACTTACCCTTTGGGGCTTGTATAACCAAAAACCTTCAGCACTCACTATTAATGGCATCTGTAATTTAAACCAGCTCAATCTGGAACATGTTGATGTAGAGGCACTAAATTTAACACCGTGTAAAAACCTACGTATTCTCGAATTGTTGGATGGTAGAAATGTTGGAGCTCTAGATCTGAGCGAATTAAATCATCTAGAAGAGTTATGGCTTAGAGGTAATGATTTGAGTGCCTTATCACTGCCAACAAGTGACTCGTTTCAAACATTTGGATTAACGGACGATCAACTCCCTTTGGTTAGCCTAAAAAATTCCCCAGCGCTCACGGATGTCAATATTGACCTCCCTATATCGAAAGATCATCAGATTGAATTAGGGGATATCCGTAAGATTGAATACCTCGTAGTCGATGGCGGGGCTCTGTCGAACACTTCGCCCTATAATTTTTCGAACCTCACGCAATTATATATCTCCGGCAGCGATCTTGGTAATCTAGATCTTAGTCTAAGCTCAAACTTAGAAGAGATTTATATCAGTAACTATGACCAAGGAGCATTAGACACCTTACGGCTCCCTGCAAATGGGGCACTGCGTCAGTTATATGTTAAAGCTGATGACTTAAAGACCCTTCATATTGATAAACTAGAGCAACTAGAAAGCGTGAGTTTAAGGCTAAGCGCAGATAGTGAGATAGACCTAACGCAGGCAACTTCTATGACTTCGCTAGAGCTTGATGGCTTCTCTAGTGTCTACTTGCCGATTACGGCCCCACTCAGGGATTTATCTATCTTCAATGGCACAGGAATATCACAGTTAGATTTAAGCGAGTACTTAGCGCTTGAAAGCTTATTAGTTACAGGGAGTGATGTCACCCATATTGACTTGAGCAATAATCATCGTATGCAATATGTTGAAGTTAATAACACAGCGTTAGAGAAAATTTTGCTTCCTATACAAAGTGATAGTGCAGAGCTTAGTGTTCGTATTGAAGGTGATAGAAATATTGACATTCTGAATATCGCACCCCTGACTAGCTTAGTTTTACAAACAGGGCCTGAAACCGATATTGATTTATCCAACACATACCGCCTTAAGGTGCTATCGGTTTGGAATATTGGAAAGATAATACTACCTCCCGATAATGGTTTAGAACTATTAGCCATTGAGGGGAGCGATTTTGAAAAAATTGATATTTCTGATTACCCAAAGCTAGAAACTTTATCTTTACACAGCACTGGATTGAAGAGTGTGGAGATAAATAATAGTCGCCTTAAGCAAATTGCACTATCTGGCTTAGAGCTAGAGCACATCCATTTAGGTAACCTGCCCTTATTAAAGGAGTTGAATATTTTTGATTCTGGATCTTCAGAAGTAGACCTTTCGGGCACGGCTAACATTACTGACCTCAGGCTGTCTGGCATTGCCTTTAAATCCGAGCAACTTGAAAACATGCGCTTGCTAGAATACTTAGATTTAAAAGATTTACCTATAGCTTCACTGACTTTACCCAATGATGGCAAGCTTAAGAGAGTTAACATACATGATGGCGACTTAGAGGCTCTAAAAATCGGTCAGCAGCTCAGTTTAACCCATCTGTTTATCGCCTTACCGAAGCTTACCAATATCGATCTCAACGGTTCATCTAACCTAAAGACACTTAGGCTTTATAATTCATTATTAACAGATCTAGACTTGCCAGAAAATCATTTTTTGACAGACCTGACTCTTTCTGGAAATCAGCTAAACTCATTAAATTTAGGCGGGCTGAACAATCTTGAAAGTGTTCAAATATTCGGTGAATCAATACCCTGTGAAAATATTATTTATGATGGCGATATACCCATTAATTGTGTTCGGATGTAAGGGACGAGGATATATTACATTATCCATTAATACTTGCTCTCTACGTCCTCACCTTCGCCACTCGAAGCGTTACATACCTTAGCCCCGACCTATAGCTCTGGCGTGCACCTCTGCTACCTAAAGGGTTCGCAGGGCTTACCGCCACCAGCCAACACACGCGCATGCACTATCAACTGGTCTACAATAAACCACCCTAAGGGTTATTTATTGTAGACCAATGTTGCGACCACCAGCATTCAAGTCTACAATAAATCACGTATTTGGTTATTTATTGTAGATCACATGACAAAAACTGACAGACTGCTTGCCGTCTTTGCCGGCACCATTGAGGCCGGCGGGGGGATTCATAGCGCTCCAGAGCTGGCTTTTATGCTGGGAGAAGCTTGCAATCCTGCATTCATTAAATTCTTGGCCGATGGTGTCAAAAAGAGAGTCCTAAGAAGAGTCGCTCAAGGACTGTATGAAAGTACGCTAACCCCTCCAGAGCCCGAAAGCGCGGTCTATAAAATAATTAAAAAACTGCGTAGTGGCACACTGAACTACATCAGCTTAGAAAGTCAATTAAGTCATACCGGAGACATATCTCAAGTTCTTATGGGACGGGTGACTGTGATCACAAAAGGGCGAAGCGGGATCTTTTCGACACCCTACGGGGTTATTGAGTTTACGCACACCAAAAAGCCAATCAATAAGATTGCGCCCAATCTGTATTTTGATGAAGATATCAATATGTATAGGGCAACAACCACACAAGCGACAACCGATTTAAAAAATTGCCGTCGAAATATGCACATGCTGGAGACCTAAAATGCTAAAAGAGCAGATTCGTCAAATTGTTAGAGCCAACCCAGCTTATGCCGCGTTAACACCGGTGATAGAAAAAGAAATTCTTCACCACGACATTATGGATGTCATGGTGAAACAAGGGGCAATGCAAGCGCTGACCTTTATCGGTGGAACGTCCCTACGAATGTGCTACAACAGTGCGCGCTTGTCTGAAGATCTCGACTTTAATGGTGGGCATGATTTTAAACCCTCTCAATTTAATGGCTTAGAGTTAGAAATCCAGAAATACATCCAAAATAAATATGAAACCGATGTCTGGGTCAACAAGCCCAAAGAGGACAAACAGGGCGACACATCGTCTTGGACAATCAGCATCATCAAGGAAGCTAACCGGCCCGACTTACCGCGCCAAAAAATGCATATTGATGTATGTGCAATTCCATCATTTGATGTGGAAAAAAGGCCGCTCTTGAATCATTACAATATTGTGGTGCCCACTGAGGGGTTAATTATTCCAGTGCAATCCCTAAGGGAAATATTGGCAGACAAATTAATTGCACTTGCCTATCGAGCACGAAGAATTAAACCCCGAGATATTTGGGACATTGTCTGGATAAAGCAGCGCGGAGTTGAACTCTCTGTGGAATTGATTAATAAGAAGCTAGCCGCAAGAAACAAGCAAAAAACACACTTTATCGATGCATTGACTATTCAACGAGACAAGTTAATGCAAGATGACGAAGTACATGAAGACTTCAATATGGAAATGAACCGCTTCATCCCGAAACTAATCAAAGAGCGCACCGTCGATAACCCCGAGTATTGGACGTATGTGCAGACTGAAATCAATTCTATTGCATCAATTTTAATCAATGATGATGCCCCTAAAAAACAGTTTGATATGGGGCTTTAGGGCATAAAAACTGATAGAAAACTGGCCTTGAGCCCGTAAAGAAAAAGCCTTTAACATAAAACCGACTGAGGCCTCATAAAAAATCCACTCAAAACCAGCCTCACTAAAGCCATTCATCTTGCGCCCATCAACAAGAATAACGCCCCCCTCCCTTACCACCGAGCGCTTTGTGCCACGCATTGGCGGCGGGGTCGGTTTCTATATCGTATTCGGTATAGGCAATGCCATGCTTGGCCATATAACGGCGGGCCTTATAAGTCATTTTTATCGCGCGTTTGGTGCGCCAAGGGGATGCGTAGACTTTGATGGTTCAACTGCTGTTTTTAGGTTTAAGCCACTGTAACCGCCACCCCTTGCAATCCGACCTGCCGATTTCGCCAAAAAGCATTGCGCGCAAAACGTTTTGGACCTTGGTAGGTGGCTTGTAAGTGCGAAAGGTAGCGCTGGCTTACGGCCTGCATTTCGGCACAGTAATTATTGCGGGCTGCATCGCTATCACACAATCCTGCGCGAATGGCATTCGCTGCCGACTGCGCGGTAGCCAGTGCATGAAACAACCCTTGGGACGATATGGGGTCGAATGTCATTAGGGCATCACCAACGGCCAGAAACCCAGGCGCGACTGTTTTTAATGCCTCTAGGTCCATTAGCGACGTACCCGCTGGGCGAAAATGTAAGGGCAATGTTTTAGCCGCTGAATTTTCCTTGTGGTTATTATTTTGAAAAAGCGCTTTATACGGTGCTAACACCGACGTTAATAGCGACTGAAAATACGCCATGCGGTAAAGCTGATTAACCGACGTTAGCGACTGCCGAACGGGGTCTTTAGCATCAAAGTGATAAGCCAGCACGCGTAAATTAAGCGGTGTTTTAACCGTGTACCACCAGCCCTGTTCGTCTGCCGCGATACGCATAATGGTATCTTCATCTTCAGGCGGGCTAGGCAAAAAAGCATGGGCGCAAATTAACGCATCGTCTTTGCTTTTTTTCATACCGAGCTTTCGCGCGACATGGGCACCGCGGCCCGTGGCATCGATCAATACTGGCGCCCGGTAGGCGTGCATTACATTGCTGCGGTCAAAACATTCCACTAACCACGCTGAATCACACGCTATGGCACTGCTAAGCGGCTGCCCCCATGCGAACTCGGCGCCGGCTTGGTGCGCCCCCTTAAACAGCATGTGCTCGAAGGCGCGCCGGTCGATGTGCCAGCCGGGGCCTTGCGGATCGCGAAGGCCATCTTGCCAAGCGGGCATGGTGCTATCCCAAGTGGCTACCGCAGCACCACGCTGATGGTGGTTATCGTCGTTAAAAGCGCGCCATAAATCTAATTTGTGCAGCAGCACGCGCGCGGCCCCCGGCAACGATTCACCAATGCGCAACTCGCTAACCGGAGCGAGTTCGCGCTCAATAATCAGTACTTTTAAAGCGGGCTGCTCAAGTAATAAATTACGCGCAAGTGCCAAGCCCGCTGGCCCTGCACCCACGATGATGACATCCCTTTCCATTCCATTATTCAGCATTTTAAACGCTCTTTGATTAACCTATTTTTCGCTAGGTTTGCAGCTTGCCACATCGCGCATTTCACTATCGGTGTCCAAGCGCTCGGCGTACGTCATGGCTTCACCACCGCGATCTTCCACTTGCATAACGGCCGGAAAATCGGGATCGCCATCAACCCCTTTACGCACCTCAACAATGCCCATATCGGGGAAGCCATCAATCATATTGGCGATTTGATTCATATAACCCGCACCCAAGGTACGATCCCAATCTTGGCGATTATTAAAGGCCGCCAAACGCTGCTCACGGGGTAAAGCGGCATCCATCACGGTTTTGTAATCTTGCTCACTCAGCACTTGATTGGGCACCCGTGCCGGCCAAAATGTCGGTAAGTAAGGGTCGTACGCGCGATCGTAACCCGAGCGGCAACTGGCAGTATCAGTTTGCCACGGAATGGCCATCCAGCGGGTAATGGACCCCGGTGATTGCGCCCACAACGGGCCGTTATAAGACAGCGCCTCTTGCGAGGTTAATGTACTGCCAAAACGGGGCTCGGGGTTATCGTCGGCACGGTGGCGCCAACGGTAGGGTTCGCTGTACATACTGGCGTGGCGCACAGGCCATGTCATTTCACAGCCCGGATGGAAAGCATCGGCTAAGCAAAATTCCAACGCCGCACGGTCGAGCATGGCCGGCTGCTCGCTAACGGGCACATCATTAAGCTTGCGTGGTGGTTCGTAGCACGGGTCGAAATCTGCCACAAAATGGCCATCGGCCCAATAGCCTAATAGCGCCAGCTGTGTTTCGGTTAAAGCAGTCATCGCTCGCGGCGTAGAAGGCATGGGAATATCCATGGCATCGCCGTATATCCAGGGCCAAGGTTTCATGGAGATGTCACCATCGGCGGGGTTACGGAAGGCATTGGCGGTAGTGCGGCGCAGCTCGGCATAGGTTGCACCGGGTGCCGCGAGTTTTTCTAAATATTCAATATTTAAATAATCATTCGGTGCGCCATAACCAAAGCCTGCAGCAAAACCGGCATTCATCCATTGCAGGTCGGTCATGGCTTTAAAAATGGGAAATATATCGTGCTGAAAAGACGGCTTCGTGGGTACCGGTAACTGCCCCGCCCGAATAGCAAGGTCGGTCATTAGCGCATACATGGTGCGCACCGATTTTTGCTGGGGGCCATAATTTGGCGGCGCAACCACCACCCATGCCGGCGCTACATCTATTTCGCGCTCGCCCAGTTTTAAAGTTGCCCGCACAGGGCCATCACTGGTGTCGTCGTACCAATTATCGTTATTGGCAAAAGTTGTGGGTGGGCAACCGCCGAGCGATGCCGATTTACCCAAGCCACCGAATACCCGCAATCGCCCTTGGGTATCGGTTTGTAATTCACCTAAAGGCACTTCTATTTTACAAAACTCACCACTGTTAAATTGATAAGCGCTGCCCGAAGCCGCAGGTTGCGCAATAGTGCGCGCGCCAGGCGTTATGGATAAAGACGCCCTGTCTTTAATGGTGGCATTGCGCAAAGTGGTGGGCGGCGCCGTTGCCGCTTCGGGGATATCTAACGCTAGCTCGAAGTTATACCAAGCCGCCTTATGGTTAGCCAGCTCAACATGCCACTCAATGGCGGCATCATCCATTGTTAATTCGCGCACCACTTTGCCGTGTGCGTCGTAACCGTAAATACGAAACTCAGCCACTTCACGCTTTAGCGCCCCGCTCCCATCGCGGTAAAAACCCGCGTCTTGTGGTAGCGGATCAACTACCTGCGGGCCAATATAAAAGCCATCGCCTTTGTCGGAGTTCCCCACGCGAGCAATACCAATAGCTGGGTGAATTTTGGCACTAACAATGCGGTCGTCTAAGTGAATCGTCGTCATAAAGCGATCTCTGAGTGTCGTGGAAAATAAGAACCATCAAGTGATAGCTGTTATACACAAGGGCTTTTTAGACAGGTAGGTATTTACAAGACAAGAAGTGGATATAGTGAGCCAATTGTTACTCGGCTTCGCACAAAAGGGTTTCAACGTATAATCGGCGACCAAAACCTATATTTGGTAACACAAACCGGATATTCACTTTGTAAAGTAACCGTGTAGCCAATCATACACAGCAGGAGAGACCAATGAAGTACTCATGGATACCACTAGCCACAACACTATTACTTTCAAGTGCAGCCTTTGCCGACAACAAAACCCCCACGCTAGGGCAGCAATTAGAGCAAGCCATCTACGCCGAAGAAACCCTAGGCGAGCTGGATAAAGCCGCCGTACTGTACGAAGCTATTATTCAGCAAGAGCTCAGCAATAAAAGCATCACGGCCGAAGCCTTAGCGCGATTAATTGAGTGTCAGAAAAAACAAGGCAATATAGAAGCCGCTAGAACTAACTTTCAAAAAATAAAGGCTGAATACGCCGAGCACACCAGCTGGGTTAAAGCCGCCGAGGTCACGTTAGGGCTGAGTACATTTTCAGAGCAGGACTTACTGCCGGTACCGTGGGTGGATGGCGAGGCGCTGGCCTACAATAAGCTAGCGTTTAATAAGAACTTAAACAGCTACGCCTTCCAAGTAAAAAAACGACTACCAAAGTACTCATCAGAAATAGATATTGCCTGGAGCACCGAGTTATCGTTATTTACGGTAAGTAACCAACATCAAGAATATTGGCAATATATTGCTGATGAAAAAACAAACCATTTATTAGTTAGCGATGTAAAAACACTACATCACAAGGGCAAGCAGTTTATCGCCCAAGACGGGAGTTTAATGATAAAAGATTTAGACCAAAATACAGAATACAGCTTCCCTAAAGGAAAGTATGACTACGATCAAGGCATAGTCAACGATGTTATTCGTCGGCTACCCCTAGCCGAAAATTACCAAACAACACTGCCTTTATTTCAAAATATTCAAGCGAGTATTAAGGTTGTTGCCAGCAATGAAAAAGTGGAAGTACCCGCAGGTAAGTTCAACGCATACCACGTTAAAATTGACTTTCTTGCTAACGGCGCACCTGCGGCCTTTGCGGAAGCCTGGATCAGTAATGACGAAAACCGCTATTTAGTAAAATATGTGATAGGCGACATGCGCGATGAGTTAGCCGCAGTATTAACAAATAAAATTGATTCACCGAGAACACATACCGACGCGAAAGGCTTTAGCATTACACTGCCTGCAACATGGTTCGCTGTTTATAACAACTTTACGACACCTAAAGATGGCGGTACACATCTACAACCATTGAAAACATTTGAAACCGGTGCAGATATTCAAGTACTCAACCGACCCGATGTCGACTGGAAAAATGGCAATATGGATATGGTTGTGGAACATATAAACAGCTGGGATTACGGTTGGCTTAAATCCTACAAACATAGAGAAGATAGCGTAGAACACTTTGAATTGGGTGAATTACAGGCTGTTCGTTTAAAAGCCGATGTCGTGTTCAACAAAGAACACATGACATTATATCGAGTGGTAATAGCGCACCACCCCGATTTTGTCCTATTTAACTTTATGACACCAACAGAAGGCTTTGAGGATAGAAAACCCACTTACGACAGTATTGTTAACAGCCTAGAATTCTAATCATGTTTATTCCCCAACCCCTCAAAAAAATTGCTTCTCCTTTAACGTTAATTTGGGTGTTGGGGCTTTTTACGCCGATTGTTTGTTTATTGTGGTTTATGTTGCACGCCATCGATAATGAACGCATAGGCATTAAAAATCGTTTAGATCAATTGCATAAGTACAACGCACAACAAGCCGTTCAAGCCTGGGAAGCACAATGGAGGCAATCGACTGATAATGCGCTAAAAGAGATCACAGGGCTGACTCCAGCACTACAATTTCAACAAGCCACAACCAAATGGAATTTCGATTCTGCCATTATTTACACAGAAAATACCATTAAATACCCCACCTTAGAATCGCCTAATCCGCCAGCCTTGCACAACACACCGACACTTGAAAAAGCCAAACGACTAGACTTCGTCGAAAAAAATAAGCGACTAGCACGCGATGCTTACATTCAGGCCAGCCAAGCATCTAACGACAGAACTGAAGTTTTACAATTACTGGTACTTGCTGCGCGTAGTGAATACCAAGCAGGTAGTATTGCACTGGCCTACAACAGTTACCGCGACCTAAGATTCAAACTGGAAGCCGAGAGTGCCACCCAACAATACAATAACAATGATCTATTAACCGTTTTACCCGCAGTAATACGGGCTATTGAAATAGCGCTGAAACACGATGATATTCACGATAACAAAGCGCTACTTGTCGAGGATTTACATTGGTTAACCGACCGGCTAAACAACTATTCAGATGCTCAACTCCCCTCGCGCCGAAGAAGTTTTCTAATGTCCAAAACCCAGGACTTAGCGGATGCACTAAAGCAACCCATTAGCTTTCATACGTTTAATGCCGAAGTCCTGAGCTACGCGTTACTCACACACCCCAATGGCATTCCTTCTTGGTTTGAAACCCCACAACAGCAAACACTCGTACAAATAGCGGCGGCATCCGCTGACGTGAAATTATTTGTTACACTCGAAAACTTAACCAAAAGCTTGCAGCGACACCTCGATTCGCATTTTCAGGAAAATACGGCTATCGCACAGATCAATCGCATGGCTACTCAACAAAATCAAGACCTCATATTTCAAACACAAACTATAACGTTGAGTACAGAGGCCTTTGTTGCCATCCACTGGGCCTCCACTACCGATTACCAAGATACCTTTAGTAAACGCCAAACAACTTACATCGCCATGGCCACATCAGTTATCGCCTTCTTGTGCTTCTGTGCAATCTTTACCTTGCGCTATTTACAGCGCCAAAATCGTTTAAGCGAGCTAAAAAACGATGCTATCTCAACTATTGCACACGAACTTAAAACACCGTTAACTTCTATCAGGTTGCTACTGGACAACCTGATAGCCAACCCACGCAACATTGACAAAAACACCCAAGAATACGTCACGATTATTAGCCAAGAGCACGATCGACTCAGTAGCCTTGTGGATAACTTTTTAACCTTTTCACGCTTCGAAAATAATCAATTTCGCTTAAACGAAGAACTTCTCGATATTAATGATTTGGTCAAGGAATGCTGCCAGCTCTCGCACGAAAGGATTCAAAAGCAATCTGTCACACTCACATTAGACTTAACCCATCAACCACTTCCCTTCTACGGTGATAAAAGCCTACTGTTAACAATTTTTATTAACTTAATAGATAACGCCTGTAAATACTCCGTCGCACCCAAAAAAATCACCCTAACAACACAGCTATCGAAAAATACGATGTACTTAGCCGTTACAGATAATGGTATTGGTCTATCGAGTAACGATCAAAAGCACGTCTTTGATCAATATTTTAGAGTAGAGCAAAAGTTAAGCAGAACAACTGAAGGTAGCGGACTTGGGCTTCATATTGCACAAAAAATTGCGCTAGCGCACAAAGGTAAAATTACTGTAACGTCTCGCTTAAATACAGGCAGCACATTTACGCTATGCCTTAAACGGGATAACTTACCCACGGATAACCCGCAGAAAAATCACTATGAAACCTAGAATACTCATCATTGAAGATGACTACGCCATTATCCGGGGCTTAAAAGACAGCTTCAGCCATCAAGGTTACGAAGTTACCACGGCCATGGACGGCGAAACCGCCATCGATACCGCGAAGCAACAGCCATTTGATCTGATATTATTGGATATTATGCTGCCCAAGCGTAACGGCTTTGAAGTCTGTGAAAGCATTCGTGCGGCAGCCATTGATACACCGATTATTATGCTTACAGCAAAAGGGGAAGAGGCCGACATCGTTCGCGGCTTAAACATTGGCGCCGATGACTACATTACCAAACCCTTTAGCGTTAAACAGCTGCATGCTAAATGCGCTGCATTTTTACGCCGCTATAAACAAGCAGAAGCCCCCGTACTCACCTTTAGTCATTTCACTTTAAACGCAGAAACACGCGACTTAACCAACACTCTCACCCAGAAAAACACGGCATTAACGCCCAAAGAATACGCACTACTCCACTTGCTGTTACGCCGAGAAGGGCAAACATTTACCCGAGAAGCCATATTACAAGCGGTATGGGGCGATGGCATACTGACGACTTTTCGCAGTGTCGACCGCTGCGTAAACACCCTAAGAAAGAAAATCGAAAAAGACACCAAAAAACCTCAATTTTTACATTCTATTCGAGATGTAGGCTATCGCTTCACACAATAATTTGAATCGACATACGTTATTAGGGTAATGGCATTGAGGCAGGAGTCCAGATTAAAATAACACAGCAGTTATCGGGGAGCAGCATATGACGGAGTCGTTAATTTTAAATTCCACTTCACACTACAATCTCAAACTAAACACATAATCGACAACAGCCTGTACTTGCTGCTCGCTAAGTTCCCCACCCCAAGCGGGCATCTGAGGGGATCGTTGCATTGCATTGCCGCCGAGCGTGACGATGTCTTTCATATAATCTATTGAGCGTATGCTCTTTGTTAAATTAGCCGGTGGTGGTGCGGTAATGACTTTTGCCAAGCGTCCATCCCCCTTCCCTGTGGCCCCATGGCAAAGCATACAATTGAAGGCGAAAATATCAGCGCCCTTTTCCATATTGAGTACTGGCTCTTCGGCATAAATAGGTTGCAAAGAGAATCCCGCGCACAATAAAAAGGCCTTGAAAGTAAAAGACACTTTACGCAGAACATTCTGGCAAATAAAAACGTAACAGCCGAAGAACATATTGTGATTCCTAAAAAAGTCCTGCATATGAAAAAACTACAGGTCTACTGGAAAAATTGAAATTTAAATCATTCAACGGTTATTATCATAATCATTTCGGGGTGCACTGCGCACTCCACTTCCACTTCTCCAGCCGCATCAAAGGCAACATCCCGGGCCACACCTTGCTCATAGGACCCTAAGTCAAATAACTTAGCATCAGATAAACTAAAAACATTGTGAAAGAAAGGGTCTTCGTTTTTGAACGATACCGTATCGCCGACTTTAATAGAAAGTGTTTCCAGGGTAAAGGCTTTGTCTTTTTGCCCCACCACGAAATTTTCAGCGATCACTAAAGGAGAAGCAGTAACGATCAATAAAGTGGCGGATAAAAAAACCCGAATACTTTTCATAAAACCTCCAAAAAAAAACTTGAAAATTAGAAGTACAGTCAAACAACACCCCAAAATTGTAAAAGCTAAGTACTCATATTAAAATTATTGACTACTCTAGGGGTAATTCAGGTAATGTAATTTCAGAAAAGGGTGATTCTAGGGTCGTTAAAAAATCAGCAATAGCTTCAGATTCTGACTGGCTTAATGTTAACGCTTTAAAATTAGGCGACAAGTTCGTTTTCACCTCGCCCCCTTTAATATAATGTGCCATAACGGCATCTAATGTTTTTGCAGAGCCATCGTGAAAATAAGGTGCCGTACGTGTAATTTCACGCAGTGTTGGCGTTTTAAATGCGCCTTTCATTAAACCAATAGGTTTTTCGCTGTGCCTTCCCATATCGGGTTTATCAGCACCAAAAGAAAGTAAACCTATATTATGAAAACCGTTATCCGTAAAATTTGGCGCACTATGGCAAACACTACAATTACCCTTTTGGGGGTCCACAAATAACTTAAAGCCTTTAATTTGTTTCTTCGTCATCGCCTTTTTATCGCCCTGCACCCAACTATCGAATTTAGAATTACGGCTAATAACTGTTCGTTCGTAACTGGCAATGGCTTTAGCAACCAACTCACCCGTTATCGGTTCACCAGAGTAGGCCCCCTTAAAAGCCTTTTGATAACCCTTGCTAGCATTTAGAAACTCCAGCAATAGCGTTAAATCCATGTTCATTTCTTGCGCGGCCGTAATTGGCCCCAACGCCTGATCTTCCAGTGTCTTCTTGCGCCCATCCCACATTTGAATTGAGTTATATGCCGTATTAATTACAGTGGGTGTAGCCCGTGCTAGCATTTCACTTTTTGCGCCCCGCGCCGTTGGCAGTGCATCGCCCCAGCCTAAACTCGGGTTATGGCAGGTTGCGCAAGACATATTGCTATCGCCACTTAAGCGAGGGTCAAAGAATAGCTGCTTACCCAACGCAACCCTTTTGGCGGTAGGCTTATTGTTTTTGGGGTATGCTGGGGCTTCCGGTAACAACCAATGCTGTAACGATGCATGGCCAGGCTTAAACACCATTTTGCTATCCAACGCTGTACTCGCCTGCAGTGCACTGGCATAACAGCTTACAAGTAACAAACCGCCCAACATTATTTTATTTTTAACGACCATAAATAAACCCACCCGGCTAACCTTTAAAATGCTCGATAGAGGTTGTTAAGCTTCGACTAATATTGGCTAATTGAATAGACAAATCATCTAAGTTCTCAACACTCTGGTGACTACTACTTGAAACCTCTGACAAATTCTTAGAGGAATTTAATATCCCATCAATCGCTTTAATTTGAGCCGCATTGAGGGCTTTTAGCGCCTCTATATAACTTAATGTTTTGTCGGCATTTTGGCTGGCGTTAATGGTGCTATCAGAAGCGTGCGATAAACTGGTTACATTGGTATCAATTACAGTGCTTGCATTAGCCAAGGCATCAACAGCACTATCAACGTTTTCACGCATATGAATCGCTAAACCCGATATTTCTTCAACGGCCACACTAGAGCGCTTAGCCAAGGTACGAACCTCATCAGCAACCACGGCAAAACCACGCCCTTGCTCGCCAGCCCTGGCGGCCTCAATTGCCGCATTAAGCGCTAGCAAATTAGTTTGCTCAGAAATATCTCGGATAGTCGAAGTAATCTCGGTAATGGTTTTGGCTGAAGCGGATAACTTACTCGTTTTTTCAGCTGCGGCACTCATTTCATGTTTAAAGCGGTTAAAACTTTCGAAGGTCGCCTGAATATCTTCACTGGATTGCATGCAGGTAGATGATGCCAACTTAGAGCTTTGAATACTTGTCTCAAGATGTTCATCCACATCACGAGAAATTCCATTCAGCTCATCAATTTTTTCGTCGATACGACAAATTTGTTGATGCACCTCTTCTGACTGGCCACGCGTATTATTAGAGACGGCCTCTAAAGAGTGAGAGTTTTCATTCAATATATCGATTTGAAAAATAATACCACGGACAATAAGCTGAACTTTTTCCAAAGCACCGTTTAGCAGCATTATGGTATTACCTAATTCATCCTTGTGGCGATAGCCTACCGTGGGTGTTAAATTACCCTTAGAAAATTCGTCCATTGCGCGACGAATACTCACAAAGCCACCCAACAGTTTTTGGCTTAAATAGAACGTATAACCCAGTACAACGCACAAACTAAGCAAAGCCAATACAAAGATGATTTTAATCAACTGTGTATTATCTTTTCTCTGCTCTAGTGCCACACCGTTGAGTACTGTTAACTCCTCGGCAATACTTTTCTCGGCTAAAATTAATAGCTTCGCGTTCAAATCAGACATATTAAGAATAGCATCGAGTGCTTCAGAGTCTCTATTCTTCTTAGCTAAACCTATCACCTTCAACTGCAGCGGTTTAATTTTTGAGTATTCTGATTTCAAAGTTTTTGCTGACTGATTAGCATCACTCACTTTCACCAAATGATGCACCTTCTCCTCAACCATCGAGGCATACCTTATAGTCGAAATAGCCAGCATCCTAATTTGCTTTTTTTCATTAGCCGCTATCGTTTCTTGTAATGCTTTATTGAAATTGAGCAAAGCGTTTAAAACAGCAACAGCTTCGCTCTGTCGCGACGAAAATGTCGACAATGAATCGCCCATTTCCTTGGCTTGTTTATTGAGACTATAAGCCATAAAACCGCCTACAATCACGCTATTGAGCAGCGCAAAAATACACAGTAATAGCAACTTAGCTTTCCATGACCGCAAAAACTGGTGCAATGATGTAAACATTCTCCGGCCTAATTTCAAATAGATGCATATAAGGGACGAGGCAATAATAGTTTATCCAATTAGGCGAAGAGATCGGCTTTCTTATCGAGGCGCTTAAAGGGGCGCATGCCGGGGCATGTAACGCTTTGAGCAACGAAGGTAAGGATGCCGAGATCAAGCATTAGTGGATGAAATATTGTTTCCTCGTCCCTAAAGCCTAGCTCATTCGCCCAAGCCTTCAAGGAATCTCACGATGTTATTTTTTGGCAACACTAAGCGCGGTCTTTTAAGCCTAAGAAACACAGAAAATACTATAAAGCGGGGATAAATCGGGGTAATTGGAAATAACACGGCATAAAGGGTTTAAGGTACGAAGAAACAATCTTTACCCGCTAATGCTTGAAATCGCCACCCTTACCTTCGTTGCTCAAAGCGTTACATGCCGCTGCATGCTTCCCTTTAAGCGCATCGATAAGAAAGCCGCTTCGATAACTGCTACTCGACATTACGCTCCACGATAACTGCTTATATGGACCCACCCTGTCAAACAAACTATTTAAACTGTCTAGA
>NZ_CEXWTU010000036.1:0-28099 GCF_982758155.1 Marinagarivorans sp.
GCGTCAAAAGTAATATCTAGCCCGCCGGCAACACCGGCCAACGCTTTCACGTCCGTCAATGCTATATCGGATTTAATCGCCGCCAAGGCCGTCAAGCGATACAGTGCGCCACTATCTAACAACGCATAACCTGTTTTTTTGGCCAACAACTGACACAAGGTTCCCTTACCTGCACCACTTGGCCCATCAACGGTAATTATCGATTTCATCAATTGACTCCAACGGCGGTTAAGCTCGCGACTATGTCGTTACATACCTTTACAGGGTCTTGAGCTTGGGTAATTGGCCGCCCTATCACTAAATAATGACTACCGGCAGCCATCGCTTGCTGTGGCGTCATCACACGACGCTGATCCTGATTATCAGAACCTGCAGGCCGAATACCCGGAGTGACGAGTATAAAATCACTGCCATTGTGAGACTGTAAAGACGAAGCTTCCTGTGCCGAGCAGACAACACCATCTAACCCAGCACGGTTAACCAAGCTGGCCAGATGGAGCACCTGATCTTCTGGGGTGCGTGAAATACCTAATTGCTGAAGTTCTTCCTGGGTTGAGCTGGTCAACACCGTAACACCTATTAATAGGGGGGCCTGCTGATAACCCGCCAGGCTTTCCTTTGCGGCCTCTAACATTCGCACGCCGCCACTCGCATGAACGTTAACCATCCAAACGCCTAAATCTGCCGCAGCCTTTACCGCTTTTGCGGTTGTCACAGGAATATCATGAAATTTAAGATCCAGAAAAACCTCAAACCCCATGAGTTGTAGTTTTTCGACGATTGATGGACCGCAACTTGTGAAAAGCTCTTTACCAACCTTCACACGACAATGCTTGGGAGATAATCGCTCCGCAAGGGCGAGGCAATCACGCTCATTATCAACATCTAGCGCCACAACAACGGGCGACAGGGTGAGTTCGGACATAAAGATTTCTCTTACTTTTAAAGAAGACATTAGTATAAGGCGACATGTGTAGCCGTGTGAATGCAAAAAAATGCATGCCGCGAATATATTACGCGGTAGAAAACATTCGGCACTGATTCCACACAGAAAATACGCCGCCCCATAAAGAAAATCCCACAAGAAATACTCGCGGGATTTTTTGAACAGCCAATTAACTTACCGGAAGCTTATTCCGAAGCTACTTTTTTCTCGGCTTTAAGTTTCAATGCAATATTAAGCTCACGTAACTGTTGTGAATCAACAGAACCTGGCGCATCAGTCATAACACAGGCCGCTGATTGCGTTTTAGGGAAAGCAATAACATCGCGAATAGAGTCTGATTTAGTCATAAGCATTATTAGGCGGTCTAAACCAAACGCCAAACCACCATGTGGCGGAGCACCATGGCTCAAGGCGTCTAACAGGAAGCCGAATTTTTCGCGCTGTTCATCATGCTGAATACCCAATATTTCAAACACTGTCTGTTGCATATCTTGGTTGTGAATACGTACAGAACCACCGCCTAGCTCCGTACCATTAATCACCATATCGTAAGCACGACTCAGTGCAGCAGCAGGATCAGCTTTCAATGCATCAGGCGAACAAGAAGGAGCAGTAAAGGGGTGGTGCAAAGCGGTAAATCTTCCGCCATCTAGCTCTTCGAACATGGGGAAATCAACAACCCATAATGGCGCCCACTCACAAGTATAAAGATCAAGATCTGCGCCTAATTTGCAACGCAATGCGCCAAGCGCTTCAGAAACAACCTTACCCTTATCGGCACCAAAGAAAATAATGTCGCCATTCTGGGCTTCAAGGCGATCCAGAATTGCTTGGCGAACATCAGTTGGTAAGAATTTTACGATTGGTGACTGCAAGCCATTTTCAAGATCAGAGACATCGTTGACCTTAATGTAGGCAAGGCCTTTTGCGCCGTAAATGCTAACAAACTTAGTGTATTCGTCGATTTTCTTACGCGTGAGCTTTTCAGCGCCGCCAGGCACCTTAAGTGCTGTAACTCGCCCTTTAGGGTCTTTAGCGGGAGCTGAGAAAACTTTAAAGTCAACGGCACTCATTAAATCTTTAACGTCTACAAGCTCTAAAGGAATGCGCAAATCGGGCTTGTCAGAACCGTATTTTTCCATGGCTTCCGAGAAAGGCATGCGTGGGAAATCACCAAAATCGACCTGCAAGGTTTCTTTAAAGAGCGAGCGAATCATATTTTCAGTGATCGCCATAATGTCGTCTTCAGACATAAACGACGTTTCGATATCGATCTGAGTAAATTCTGGCTGACGATCGGCGCGCAAGTCTTCATCACGAAAACATTTGGCGATTTGGTAATAACGATCAAAACCCGACACCATTAATAGCTGCTTAAAAAGCTGTGGTGATTGCGGCAATGCAAAGAATTTACCTTCGTGTGTACGTGAAGGTACCAAATAATCCCGTGCACCCTCAGGAGTTGCGCGCGTAAGGATGGGGGTTTCAATATCCAAAAAACCGTTTGTGTGTAGGTAATTGCGAATTTCGGTGGTAATGCTCGACCGCAAACGAAGATTGCGCTGCATCTCGTTACGACGAAGATCAATATAACGATGCTTTAAGCGTACGTCTTCACCAACAGTTGTGTGAGCATCCATTTGAAACGGCGGAGTTTCCGCGACATTCAAAATTTCTAATGACTGTCCGTAAATTTCAATTTCGCCAGTTGACATGTTTTTGTTAACAGTCGCATCAGAGCGTGCGCGAACAACGCCTTTTACTTGTAGAACATATTCACTGCGGACCTTGTCGGCAAGCTCGAAATTGCTTTTACCGTCAGGATCAAATACCACCTGAACAATGCCGTCTCGATCGCGCAGATCGATAAAAATTACACCACCGTGATCTCGGCGACGATCAACCCAGCCGCAGAGGGTTACTTCTTTGTCGATATCAGTGGCGCGAACCGCACCGCAATAGATACTGCGCATAGTTTTTCCTAATTATTCAATTCAAATATGGATTACAGCTGGCCAAAGCATGAGCATTAACTCGCCGGTTTAGACTCTGCTTTGGCGGCTGCTGGCTTATCACCGGAGCTGGCTTTAGCCGTCTTGTCTTTTTCACCACTGGTAAGATTCTTTTTCTTACCAGACTTAAAGTCAGTTTCGTACCAACCACTACCACTTAAGCGAAAACCCGCGGCAGAGACTTTTTTATTTAACGACTCTTTACCGCAATCAGGGCAACCCGTTAAGGCCGCGTCACTCATTTTCTGCAAGGCTTCCAGCTCGTGACCACATTCCGTACATTTGTACTCATAGATAGGCATGCAAAATCTCCAAATACACGCAACAACTACCACTAAAATGAGCACCTACATCGCTGCAAGCATTCACGTCATTTTCAAAAGAGAGGCATTATACATGAGCGCAGCCCTTTTCGGGCAAGCACTGTCATAGGTTCGGAGAATGTGCTTTTTATGGCCGATTAGCCGTAAAACAGAGCATGCGTTTCACTTTTATCCCTATTTTTCAGGCTTTTTTAATGTTTTGTGTTGCTCAGGTTGCGAGTTTACTCTATATATACAGCACAAACAGCAAGACAATAGCTGTTACAGGCGTTAGCAAAGATGCTGTCTCACCATAAATATACTGACACAGACGATTAATGCTTACGCCGCCACCAATAAACACATCGCCAACAATGACTATTCCGAGGATTCAACATGCCCCCACGTAAAGCTGCCGCCAAAGCACCTGCCGCTAAAAAAGCACCAGTAAAAAAGGCACCTGCCGCTAAACCTGCCGCCAAAAAAGCACCAGCAAAGAAAGCTGCTGCAGCTAAAGCACCCGTAGTCAAAAAAGCACCTGTAGCTAAAGCTGCCGCTACTGGCGCAGCAAAGCCCTTAAAAGCTATACAAGAGCGCTACACCAAAACCGACATCCTAAACCGCATTAGTGAAGTGACTGAACTAAGCCGCAAAGATGTGACTGCCGTTTTCTCTGAGCTTGAGAACATTATTGAAGCGCACGTCAAAAAACGCGCTGTTGGCGAGTTCACAATCCCAGGCCTGATGAAAATTGTCACGGTTAAAAAACCTGCGACACGCGCCCGTAAAGGCATCAACCCTTTCACCGGCGAAGAAACCACCTTCAAAGCCAAGCCAGCCAGTGTTGCCGTTAAGATTCGCCCACTGAAAAAACTAAAAGAAATGGCGATCTAAGCCATAATTTAAAAAAGGGCAGCTTTTGCTGCCCTTTTTTGTGCCCGGCACCCAGGAAAACTGACAAGTTCCACCAGCTAACATAGAATGCCGACTAGGCATTATGCCCAACAAACAACTCACGCTATTTTTAGGTCTCATTTGCTATGCGCGCCACACAATTCTTAATTGCCACCCAAAAAGAAACCCCATCCGATGCAGTGGTCATTAGCCACCAACTTATGTTGCGCGCAGGCATGATTCGAAAGCTATCGTCAGGTCTTTACTGTTGGCTCCCTCTTGGACTTAAAGTTTTGCGTAAAGTAGAGAGTATCGTACGGCATGAAATGAATAACGCCGGCGCACAAGAGGTATTAATGCCAGTGGTGCAACCTGCCGAGTTATGGGAAGAGTCTGGACGCTGGGAACAATTTGGCCCAGAACTCACACGCTTTAGCGACCGCCATCAAAACAGTTTTTGCTTAGGACCCACCCACGAAGAAGTGATTACCGATCTTGTTCGCAGCGAATTAAAAAGCTACAAACAGTTACCCGCCAACTTTTATCAAATTCAAACGAAATTTCGCGACGAAGTACGCCCTCGCTTTGGCGTAATGCGTTCACGTGAATTCATCATGAAAGATGCGTACTCTTTCCATGCCGACCAAACCTCGCTAGAAGAAACTTACGCAATTATGCATGCCGCCTATTGCACAATATTCAACCGTATCGGGCTCAACTTTCGGCCCGTTGAAGCTGACACAGGCTCCATTGGCGGTTCCGGCTCGCACGAGTTTCACGTACTTGCCGAAAGCGGCGAAGATGACATCGCCTTTAGTGATGGCAGCGACTATGCAGCTAATATAGAAAAAGCCGAGGCCATTGCGCCCCCACAATCAACCGAAACAGCAGAATCAAAATCTGAACTGACTCACACACCGAATACGAAATCGATTGAAGAAGTCTCGGCATTTTTGAATGTAGTTGATCAAAAAATCGTTAAGACCTTATTGGTTATGGGTACGCCTGACGAAGAAACAGGGTTGCAGGGGTTAGTCGCATTATGCCTAAGAGGCGACCATGTACTAAATGAAGTTAAAGCCGAAAAATTAGCTGAAGTCGCAAGCCCACTCATTTTTGCCAGTGATGAAGATATTGAAAAAATCATTGGAGCCAACACCGGCTCTCTCGGTCCGATTAAACTCGAGATCCCCGTTATTGCCGATCGCGCTGCAGCAGCATTAATCAACTTCACTTGCGGTGCCAACAAAAATGATTACCACCTCGTTAACTGTAATTGGAATAAAGATGCGACCTACTCACGGATTGAAGACATTCGCAATGTTGTTGCCGGCGACCCGTCGCCTTGCGGCAAAGGTAATATTACAATCAAGCGAGGCATAGAGGTTGGTCATATTTTCCAGCTCGGCGATAAATATTCAAAAGCGATGAACGCCTCTGTACTTGATGCGCAAGGAAAAGACTCCATGATGACTATGGGCTGCTACGGCATAGGCGTTTCCCGTGTGGTTGCTGCAGCCATAGAGCAAAATAATGATGAATCTGGCATTATTTGGCCCGATGCCATTGCTCCTTTCAATATTGCGATTGCGCCCATCAATTTGCACAAATCAGAGCGTGTTGCAAAACTCTGTGAAGAACTTCATGAGCAACTACAAGCCAAAGGCTTTGATGTTTTATTGATGAATGAACCCAAAGCTCGATTGGGCAGCATGCTGGCAGACATCGAATTAATTGGTATCCCTCACCGTATCGTTATCGGTGATCGCGGCTTAGACAATAACGAAATTGAATACAAGCATCGTCGCGATGCTGAATCATCTATGCTAAATGCCGAAACAATTGTTGAAGCACTCTGTAAGAAGATGCAGTTTTAATTCTACCTAGATAAGGGCCTCAAGCCGAGGCCCCTTTTCAAACCTGTCTTTTTATCAACAAAAGAAGTCAGCTTAGTTAGCGACAACCAGACTATGTGGCGTCAATGCTCAGCGACTCTTACACCCAAGATAACTTCTAAAGCATACTTAATCGACAGCAACAATGGTTGTTGCATTAATAGGAGACTGCACCATTCGCTTATCGCCATTAATCGTCGGGTAAAAAATGTAATAACCCTTTTCCGGTACCGAGGTTACTTTACCGCTTATCACATGGTAAACCTGAGGATGCCCCTCGATATAGACGTCGTAATCTCCCCCGAGCATAGTATCCATAGTGCGGCTAGCATTATTGATGCGGTCGCAACCAGCAAAACTAAAGACGCAAAACAAACCAACCCAGTACTTTCCTGCAATAGCCATACAATTACCTTACATTTAAAATTTAGCCTAATGAATAGGCTCACTAAATATCAACAGCCGCAACTCGGCTTGGCAAAGCGGGCAAGAGCCCACCAGAATTTAAAACAATAGGGCGTATAATTGAAGTTGATACACTTCAATCCGCATATACATTAACATCCTTTAATAGAGTTTAACGCCTCATCAAAGTCAACGAACAAAAGGCACCACCATCAACACTGAAAATAAAGCTCAGCCCTACACCAATCCTGTCAGAAGATTAGGCTCAAGGCTTACACACCTATTAACTTGGGCTAGCACACAGCCATACGATCATATTTGGGATTTATGTTGCGACCATGGCCGCCTCGGGCTTCACTTGCACCAACAGGAAACCCCGCACACACAAACTATTCATTTAATTGATTGCGTGGCATCTATAATCAATAAAATACACCAACAATACGGGGCAAGCCTTGGAGAGCATCTTGTTGCACAGTGTATTGATGCAGGAAAGATCAAACTGTCGGATAAAGAACTTTCACAAAGCCATCTATTCATTATTGCCGGTGTTGGCGGTGAAACCGCCATTTCAATCACATCCGACATACTGCAACAAAACCCAAAACTTATCACGTCGACAGATACAAACGTAGCCTTCCTTTTCAGCCCTAATGGACAAACCTTTGAGTTGCGTCGCTATCTTCAGCAAGTACAATTTGACTGTATAGCGGAAGAATTCATCAGTGAAAGTGGGCAGCATCATGAGCACATACATATTCAACTGAATAAGATTGCCCCGCAAACCCGAAAAATTACGTTATTAGGGCATGACATATGGAGCCCAATAACACCAGAAAAGAGAAGTTACCTCAACAAACAGCAGCAACACTACCAAAAATGCTGGGTGCTAAAGGGCGAAAAGCCTGCATCTACTGCTGCTTTGGGCTACCTTGAGATCTTAAAGTCATCTACCGGTGGCGACTGAGCATTAACAAGGTACAATTACCACTTTAAACACAAAAGAATCGAACAATCTTTAGTATGACCGACGAAAAAAGCATCGAATTTGAAACCCTCTTAGATACGCAAGGGCTTTATTGCCCCGAACCCGTTATGCTTTTGCATGGGGCCATTGACGCCATCGCGACTGATCAAATCGTCAAAGTGGTTGCCACCGACCCATCTACACAGCGAGATATCCCCAAATTCTGCGATTTTTTAGGTCACGAGCTGCTACAAGCGTCTACTGCAAACGATACTTTTATTTTTTATGTTAAGCGCTCGAGCTAAACGACACTTAAACTTGCAACATCGTTCAACCCCTTTTATTTGAACACAATATTTTTGGTAACGTAATTTCATGAAAATGCCCAAACGCCTAAAGCCCCTATTTGATGACGGACTAATCGATGACGTCATAAGCTCATTGATGAGCGGAAAAGAGGCTTCTGTCTATGTTGTGCGTTGCGGTGATACTACTCGTGCAGCAAAAGTCTATAAAGATGCCGCCAAACGCAGCTTTAAAAAAGCCGTGCAGTATCAAGAAGGCCGAAAAGTACGCAATAGCCGGCGCCAACGCGCAATGGAAAAAGGCTCCAAGTTCGGCCGCGACCAACAAGAAGAAGCGTGGCAAAGCGCAGAATCTGATGCGCTTATACGAGTGGCAAATGCCGGCGTACGCGTACCCAGTTCCTACGGTTGCTATGATGGCGTACTGCTTATGGACCTGATCGCAACCGAAGATGGCGCCGTAGCGCCACGCCTGAATGATGTATCCATGAGCGCCGAGCAGGCCATCGAAGATCACATCATTATGATGCACTACATAATGCGCATGCTATGTGTAGGGATCATACACGGTGACCTATCTGAATTTAACGTGCTTGTTGATGATTATGGCCCTGTCATTATTGACCTGCCTCAAGCCGTTGACGCTGCTGGTAACAATAATGCCCACGGCATGTTTATTCGCGACGTCGATAACATCACCAACTACTACGCACAATTTGCTCCCGAAATTAAAAACACGCTGTACGCGAGTGAAATTTGGTCTCATTTTGAAGACGGCACCCTCGACCCAGATATGACACTTACAGGTCAATTTGAATCCGAAGATGTGTCAGCTGATGTCGATTCCGTTTTGGAAGAAATAAAGGCCGCTTTTGCCGAAGAGCAAGAGCGACAAGAACGCATACGCAGCGCAGATGACGACGAGGCGGATTAAATCCGCCCTCCTCACACAAAATGCGATTACTGCACAGTACATTAATCGCACAATACTCGACTCAATGCCGCTATATCCTTATAGTACGCGCCCTATTCCCTCGATGACTGGATTTACCGTTGATTTCTACCGCTAACATAACAATGCAATTTGGCGCCAAGCCGCTTTTCGAAAACATTTCTGTAAAATTTGGTGACGGCAATCGCTATGGCTTAATTGGCGCCAATGGTTGCGGTAAATCAACCTTCATGAAAATTCTAGACGGTAGCTTAGCGCCCTCTAGCGGTGTGGTAACCATTTCAACCAACGAACGCGTAGGTAAGCTTAGCCAAGACCAATTTGCTTTCGAAGAAATCACTGTAGTTGATACCGTGATTATGGGCCACACCGAACTCTGGAGAGTGAAAGAGGAGCGTGACCGCATTTATGCGATGCCAGAAATGTCTGAAGAAGACGGCATGCGCGTTGCCGACTTAGAAACTGAATTTGCCGAAATGGATGGCTACAGCGCCGAAAGTCGTGCCGAAGAAATCTTATTAGGTGCCGGTATCGCACAAGAGTTTCACTATGGCCGAATGAGCGAAGTCGCCCCCGGCTGGAAGCTTCGAGTACTGCTCGCACAAGCGTTGTTCTCGGACCCGGATATATTGTTACTGGATGAGCCCACGAACAACCTCGATATTCATACCATTCACTGGTTAGAAGAAGTGCTTAATCAACGTAAAAGCACCATGATTATTATTTCGCACGACCGCCACTTTCTAAATTCGGTCTGTACCCACATGGCTGACATCGACTATGGCGACCTACGTGTTTACCCTGGCACCTACGACGACTTCATGACGGCAGCAACACAAGTACAAGAGCGTCTTCACAGCGAGAATGCCAAGAAAAAAGCACAAATCAGCGAGCTGCAACAATTTGTAAGCCGGTTCTCTGCCAACGCATCAAAAGCTAAGCAGGCGACCTCACGCGCTAAGCAGCTCACAAAAATTAAACTTGACGACATTAAGCCATCAAGCCGAGTATCGCCTTATATTCGATTCAAGCAAGATAAAAAGCTACATCGCCAAGCGGTTACACTAGAAGGCCTTGGGCACGGCTTTGAGGGAGACCTTCTCTTTAAAGGCGGCGATATGATTTTAGAAGCCGGTGCTAGGCTTGCCATTATCGGCGAAAACGGCGCGGGTAAAACAACCCTATTGCGCTGTTTAACCAACGAATTAAATCCCAAAGCCGGTCGCATACAGTGGGCCGAAAATGCAACGCTTGGCTATTGCCCGCAGGATTCAACAGCCGCATTTAATTGTGAGTTGAATTTGTTCGACTGGATGAGCCAATGGCGTAAGCCTAACCACGACGATCAAATTGTTCGAGCCACATTAGGCCGCCTGTTATTCTCGGCTGATGACTTCAAGAAAAAAGTAAAGGTATGCTCTGGTGGCGAAAAAAACCGATTATTGTTTGGCCAGCTGATGATGCAAGATACGAACGTTTTGATTATGGATGAGCCAACCAACCACTTGGACATGGAGTCAATCGAGGCACTAAACCTTGCACTCGCACATTACGAAGGGACACTGATTTTTGTAAGCCATGACCGAGAGTTCGTATCATCTCTAGCTACGCGAATTATTGAGATTAAGGGCAATGAGTTAATCGACTTCCAAGGAACATACGACGAGCATTTAGCGAATCAAGAACTACAGCAGGCATAAACTAGTCTGCATTTGAGGTATCAGTCAATAAATACAAGACTGATACCTCAATGCCGCTAACCCACTTTATGCTGACAATTCCAGCATAACTTAAAAGACGGATAATTCTTCTCGTTACAGTTCGGACAGACCCAATCTGCAAGCTCTTCCTCAGACGTTAAACGCTCAATTAAGCCACTCGCCAAAGTGTAATCTTTTTCATTTACAACCCAAAGTTCTAACCAGCAATCCATTGGCGCTAAATCGCCAGCGCCCCCAGCGAGATGCTCATTTCTTAACTTCACCTCCACGCCCTCGCTAACCAGCAAGCTTTTAGCATTTTCGACTAAAATTGCATTCTGATGACTGTAAATTAACTTCACTGTAAATCCTCTTTCACCAATAGCACCACACACAATGCCGTTATACCTTCTTTGCGGCCATTAAAACCTAACTTTTCAGTGGTGGTTGCCTTGGTATTTACCTGACTAGGCTCGCAGGCCAAATCTGCGGCAATATTATTGTTAATGGTATCGATATGCGGCGCCATTTTTGGCGACTGAGCAACAATTGTGCAATCAACATTTCCAACACGATAACCGAAAGCTGATATCCGCTGGTAAACGCTACGTAATAGCTCGCGACTATCTATGCCTTTATAAGCTTCGTCAGTGTCTGGGAAGTGCCGACCAATATCACCAAGTCCAGCAGCCCCCAACAACCCATCACAAACAGCGTGCAGTAAAACATCGCCATCTGAATGAGCAATTAATCCATGCGTGTGCGCAATTTGTACGCCACCCAACACAACAAAATCACCTTCACCAAAAGCGTGTACATCAACGCCCTGCCCTATACGAAAACCGTAAGACATTACTTTCTCCAGAGCCTAATGCTCACCAATTCAATGTTTCTTGGCTTAAAATAAATCCTGCAAGCGCCAAATCTTCTGGCCGTGTAATTTTAATATTACTACGAGAATCTTCGATCAAATCAACAGCGCCACCAACAGACTCAATCGCGCTTGCCTCATCAGTAATCTGGATGCCGCTCACCGCTGCAGCTTCTAATGCAGCGCATAACTCGCCCAAGCGAAAGCACTGTGGCGTGTGGGCCTGCCACAAGCCTTCACGGGACACAGTTTCACTCACAGAGGTCGAGCCAGGCAGCTGTCGTTTTAATGTGTCAGCAACGCGGGATGCCAGTATTGCTCCTACGCCGGTCTTACGACAATGGCCAAATAAACGCGCTAACGAAGGATGACTTACGCAGGGCCTGGCAGCATCGTGAACCATCACCCAGTCAGAATCACGACAAGCAGGTAAAGTCTGCAGGTATCGCAAACCATTTAACACTGAGTCGGCGCGCTCAGGACCACCAACAGCTTTAAATATTCGTGGATGCTTCGCTACTGCCAATTTATCGAAGCGATTGTCATCACTCGCTAGGCATACGACTACGCCCGCTATATCAGTTAAATGCAAAAGCTTATCTAATGTCAGTTCAATAACCGCTTTATTATTTAGCGTTAAGTACTGCTTTGGCATTACAGCCTGCATGCGCGAACCAATGCCAGCTGCAGGCACAACCGACCAACAACGATCTGTATTATTTGAGATGGGCATTTATAGAGTCTTTATAGGAAGGAGATTAATCAGCAAACATAAAGAAGGTTTCACCTTCTTTAATCATCCCAAGTTGAGTTCTTGCTTTTTCTTCAATCATTTTAGAGCCATGCTTTAACGCCAAGACTTCTGCCAGCAAAACACGATTGCGGTCAGCAAGTATGTCAACTTCAGCTTGCTGCTTTGCCATCTCTCGCTTTAACAAGACCAAATGGGCCAAACTGCCATCGCCAACCCAAAGTCGGTACTGGCTAGCAAGCAACATTAATACTAAAACACATAAAAGTTTATTCATGATTCAAAGATAGCAAAAAAAAAGCATCAAATAAACAAAAGGGCCGCATTGCGACCCTTTGAGCAGAACCTTAACACCAGCCCATTTAGACCAGCGAAAAAAACGCCTAAACTTGCTTAAATTCGGCCAAGCCACGGTAAGGTGCTTTTTCGCCAAGCTCAGCCTCAATACGTAACAAACGGTTGTATTTAGCAACACGGTCAGAACGAGACAAAGAACCTGTTTTAATTTGACCCGCTGCAGTAGCAACGGCCAAATCGGCAATGAAAGTATCTTCAGTTTCGCCCGAGCGGTGAGAGATAACAGCAGTGTAGCCGGCATCTTTGGCCATTGTGATGGCGTCCAAAGTTTCGCTTAACGTTCCAATTTGATTAAATTTAATCAAAATAGAGTTCGCGATTTTCTTATCGATGCCTTCTTTCAAGATTTTGGTATTGGTAACAAACAAATCGTCTCCAACCAATTGCGTTTTCTCACCGGTTTTAACGGTAAGATCAGCCCAGCCCGCCCAATCGCTTTCATCCATGCCGTCTTCGATAGACAAAATAGGGAATTTTTCAGTAAGGCCTTTTAGGTAATCAGCAAATTCAGGGGCAGTGAATTTCTTGCCTTCACCAGCCATGTCGTAAATGCCATCTTTGTAAAACTCAGAAGACGCGCAATCCAAGGCTAAAGTAACATCTTTACCCAGCTCGTAACCGGCATTTGCAACAGCTTCAGCAATTGCTTCCAAGGCACCTTCATTAGAAGGCAAGTTGGGCGCAAAGCCACCTTCATCACCAACTGCAGTATTCAAACCACGGCCTGATAAAACTTTTTTCAGTGCGTGGAAAATTTCTGCACCAACACGTAAGGCTTCAGCAAAAGTTGGCGCCGCAACAGGCTGAACCATAAATTCTTGAATATCAACATTGTTATCAGCGTGCTCACCGCCATTAACAATGTTCATCATTGGAACGGGCATAGTGTACTGGCCCGGCGTACCATTCAAATCGGCAATGTGAGCGTACAAAGGAACACCCTTCGCAACAGAAGCAGCTTTTGCAGCCGCTAAAGATACAGCCAATATTGCATTGGCACCTAAGGTCGCTTTATTCTCAGTACCATCGGCGTCCAACATTATTTGGTCAAGTTCGCGCTGAGCGCTAGCATCTTTACCAATCAACAACGGCTTGATAGTGTCATTAATGTTAGCAACTGCTTTTAAAACACCTTTACCCAAGTAACGGCTTTTATCACCATCGCGTAACTCTAGCGCTTCGCGTGATCCCGTTGATGCGCCAGATGGTGCACATGCAGATCCCATTGCACCCGATTCCAAAATAACTTCAGCCATAACCGTTGGGTTACCGCGTGAATCCATAACTTCAAAACCTTTGATGTCGACAATCTTACTCATTAGAGTCCGTCTCCGTTAGTTGTGGGTAAAACATAATATTGTTTAGAATTAAATAGTGGCCGCAACAAGCTGCAGCCACTAAGGAAGTGTATTGATTACTGAATATCAAGCGCAGGCAATGATTTAATCAAATCATCAACCGCTTTTATTTGTGCTAGAAATGGCTCAAGCAAGTTGAGAGGTAATGCACTAGGACCGTCGCACTTTGCATTGTCGGGATCGGGGTGCGCCTCTAAAAACAACCCCGCCAAACCTACTGCCATACCCGCACGGGCCAGCTCTGCCGTTTGGCTGCGTCGGCCGCTTGAAGCAGCGCCAAATGGGTCGCGGCATTGCAAAGAATGCGTAACATCGAAAATGATCGGTGCTTGCCCGCAACTATCTTTCATCGTGCGAAAACCCAGCATGTCGACGACCAAGTTGTCGTAACCCATGCAGCTTCCACGCTCACACAAAATGATTTTATCGTTACCGCATTCGGCAAATTTTTCAACGATATTCGTCATCTGCCCGGCACTAAGAAACTGAGGTTTCTTAACATTAATGACAGCATTCGTCTTAGCCATTGCGGCAACTAAGTCAGTTTGGCGGGCCAGAAATGCTGGAAGCTGAATAACATCACAAACTTCTGCAACTGGCGCAGCCTGCTCTGGAGTATGAACATCAGTAATCACAGGAACATTAAAGGTCTCTTTAATCTCCTGAAAAATCTTTAAACCTTCGTCCATCCCAGGGCCACGATAAGAGTGAACCGAAGACCGGTTTGCCTTATCAAAAGACGCTTTAAAAACATAAGGGATACCCAGTTTTTGCGTCACTTCTACATAAGCTTCGGCCGTTTTAAGTGCCAAATCACGAGACTCTAAAACATTCATGCCGCCAAACAAAACAAACGGCAGATCATTCGCAACAGCGATGTTTTTTACATTAATGACCTTGCTCATTTTTTAGCCTCGCTATAGGCAATGGCAGCATTCACATAGCCAGTGAAGAGCGGGTGGCCGTCGCGCGGCGTTGAGGTGAACTCGGGGTGAAATTTGCAAGCCACAAACCAAGGGTGATCTGGGATTTCTACAACCTCAACCAATGCATCGTCGGCAGACCAGCCACCAATTTTCAAGCCGGCCTTTCGCAATTGATCAATAAAATGATTATTGACCTCATAGCGATGACGATGGCGCTCTACAATCACATCTTCACCATAGATTTCGTGCACTTTACTGCCCTTTTCTAAGCGACACTCTTGTGCGCCGAGGCGCATGGTGCCGCCCAAATCACTGGCTTCATCACGTGTTTCTACGTCACCTTCTGAGGTGATCCATTCGGTGATTAAGCCAATGACAGGGTGCGCTGTTTTGGTGTCGAACTCGGTACTATTCGCATCAGTCCAGCCAACAACATTTCGTGCAAATTCAATAACAGCCGTCTGCATGCCTAAACAAATCCCAAGGTATGGGATTTTGTTTTCACGCGCATGCCGGACCGACATCAACTTACCCTCCAAACCACGCTGACCAAAGCCACCAGGTACCAAGATGGCATCAACGCCATCCAGTAAACCAATGCCCTGCTCTTCCACGTCTTCAGCGTTAATGTGGCGAATATTGACTTTAGTTTTGGTATGAATGCCCGCATGGCTGATTGACTCATTCAGCGATTTGTAAGCATCCAGCAATTCCATATATTTGCCAACCATAGCAATGGTGACTTCTTTTTCTGGATTAAGCTTGCGCTCAGCAACCCAATCCCATTCAGATAAGTCCGCAGGCTCGGCGGTTAATTTAAACTTATCTAACAGGATTTGATCCAGATGATAATTTTGTAAATGGTGCGGGATCGAATAAATAGTTTCAACATCTGGCAATGGAACGACTGCGCGTCGCTCTACACTAGTGAAAGAGGATATTTTATTCAGTGAGTCATCATCAATCAGTGATTCAGAGCGGCACAACAAGACATCAGGCTGCAAGCCAATCGAGCGAAGCTCTTTTACGGAGTGCTGTGTAGGCTTTGTTTTAGTTTCACCGGCTGTTGCAATATAAGGCACTAAGGTTAAGTGCATTAACGCACTGCGCTCGCCACCTAGCTCATTCGATAACTGACGAACGGCCTCAAGGAAAGGTTGCGACTCAATATCGCCGACAGTGCCGCCAATTTCAACCATGGCCACATCATAACCATTACCGCCTTCAAGAATGCGGCGCTTAATTTCATCAGTAATGTGAGGAATAACCTGAACAGTGCCGCCAAGATAGTCACCTCGGCGCTCTTTACGCAAAACGGTTTCGTAAACACGCCCCGTCGTAAAGTTATTCTTTCTCGACATATTCGAGCGAATAAAACGCTCGTAGTGACCCAAGTCGAGATCGGTTTCTGCGCCATCCTCTGTCACAAAAACTTCACCATGCTGAAACGGGCTCATCGTTCCTGGATCAACATTGATATAGGGGTCTAGCTTTAAAATAGTAACTTTAAAACCGCGCGCTTCAAGCACTGCAGCCAAAGATGCAGACGCAATACCTTTACCCAATGACGAAACCACGCCACCAGTAACAAAAACAAATCGTGTCATTTGACGCCTTGTGAAAGTCAATCGTTTAGAGGCATTCTAAACGTTAAAATTAACGGATATTCGAATTCAGAGGATCAACCCCATCAAATGATGAGTATTGCGTTGCGAACAGAGCAAACGACAACCAATCGATTAGGTTTGAACCTATCGCTATTGAAGTCCCACCAGCTCCAACAAACACCCTTGAAGACACCCGTATGGATGGGGCGGCAGATTACCAGATTTGGGCTTTTGTCTCAATTATTTGCCGCAGCAAATCGCGATTAGGGGCTAGGCAATAGATAGTTTATCCAATAAGGCAAAGATATCGAGGCGCATGACGCGGCATGTAACGCTTTGAGCATCGAAGGTAGGAAGTCGACATCAAGTATTAACGCATGAAATATTGCTTCCTCTCCCCTTAGTATTTCGAACTAAGATCAGCACCCGAGATAGCCTTCTTGAAGACCGTAACAGTCGGAGCCGTAGAGTTCGACTTAGGCATCAAGCACTCCTGCCACCCCTTGCCAGTGTAATATCCGCGCGAGATGTCGGTATAAAGATACAGCTCCTTCTCGCCCAGGCCCATCGCCGCCTGCTCAGCGCTTTTTAACAAAGACTCGCCAACACCTCGACCACGAGCAGTAGGTGTGACAAAAAGGTTGCTTACCCACAAGCCATTGGCAAAACGAGGATTTCGACTACTCAAGCGAGTCAAGCTAATGCACCCCAATGGCGGTGCTTTAATCGCAGCGCACTCTTTAGCGATCAACGTCATGGGTACAGCCTCATCACCTAAGTGCTCCCGCAGCTGTAAACGGCGTTTTGCATAGGCTTCAGCAGGGTTCTCCATTGAGCCTTTTCTTTGCTTAAGCCATTCGGCGTGCAACCAGAGCAGTAGTGTATCGATAAGCGATGGTTGATCTCTTAAATCAAAACAGATTCCACCCCAATCATGCGCAGACAACTATTTTACCTCTTCTCCGTGCGCCTGCTTATCGGCATGATAAGAGGACCGCACTAATGGTCCGCAAGCAGCGCGCTTAAAGCCCAACTCTTTAGCGTAAGCCGCATATTCATCAAACTCACTAGGCTCCACATAGCGCTGAACGGGTAAATGCTCTTTAGAGGGCGCCAAGTACTGCCCAATGGTGAGCATATCAATATCGTGCTCGCGCATAGTTTTGAGCACTTCCATGATTTCTTCTTTTGTTTCACCCAAACCAACCATCAAACCAGATTTGGTCATAACATCAGGCTTTAATGCTTTATATTTTTGCAGTAACTGTAGAGACCATTGATAATTAGCGCCAGGTCGGGCCTCACGATACAAACGCGGAACCGTTTCGAGGTTGTGATTGAAAACATCAGGTGGCTCGGCCGCTAATATTTCTAACGCGATATCCATTCGCCCCCGAAAATCAGGCGTTAATATTTCTACCTGTAGGTTCGGCGAAAGCAAGCGCGCCTCTCGTATGCAAGTAGCAAAATGGTCGGCACCGCCATCACGTAAGTCGTCGCGATCAACCGAGGTGATGACAACATACTTCAAACCCATGTCAGCTATAGCAGCAGCTAATTTTTTGGGCTCGGCAGCATCAAGCGCATTCGGCTTACCATGACCCACATCGCAAAACGGGCAGCGCCTAGTGCAAATGTCACCCATGATCATGAAGGTTGCAGTGCCGCCGCTGAAGCACTCACTCAAGTTAGGGCAGTTAGCTTCTTCGCAAACAGTAGAAAGATTACTCTTGCGCAACAATGACTTGATGCGCTGAACTTCCTGCGAAGCGGGAATGCGTACACGAATCCAGTCAGGCTTGCGCAAAGGCGCATCAGAAGCAATTACCTTCACGGGAATGCGTTCGACTTTATCAGCATCACGCAATTTTTCACCCTGCGCGATACGCCGAGTACGTTTTACGGGGTCAAAATGTTCGGTCATAGTTACCTCAAAATTCCAACAGCCAACAAAGCCGCTGGCGAATACGCACTAGTCCTTTTCTTTAGCTAGTGTGCATTTTAGCTCTTTTAATAAGCATTCTACGTAGCGCGCCTTTGCGCCCTGTACGAAATTTGCTGGCATTTCATCAATATGATCAGCCAGCTGCGTCATCTTAAGCATTGAATAGCCGCACGGATTAATCGCATCGAAGGGCGTTAAATCCATAGCTATGTTTATGCCTACGCCATGAAAGCTACAGCCCCTGCGAACGCGCAGACCGAGAGATGCCACCTTCTGATCGCCAATATAAACACCAGGTGCGTCTGCACGGGCTGCAGCATTTACACCATAGGTTGCCAAGAAAGCAATAACACTATTTTCAATATGGGTCACCAGCTCGCGAACGCCCATATTTTTGCGGCGCAAGTTGAGCAATGGGTAGAAGACAAGCTGGCCAGGGCCATGGTAAGTGACCTGGCCGCCTCTATCGGTTTGCACCACTGGGACCAATGTTTCACCAATAATATGCTCGGCCTTGCCTGCCTGCCCCTGCGTATAAACGGGCTGATGCTCAACAATCCACAACTCATCCAAGATGGGTTGCTTGGGATCTTCATGCGCACGCGAATCAGTAAAAGACTGCATCGCCCTCCAAACATCCTCATAAGGCGCAGTACCCAAATCTTTTATAACAATTGGCGTGAGCAATAACGGCGTAGTATCAGCCATTATTCACATAACCATTTTAATGTAACTTAAACCCTTCAGCTCTTCATGCATCGCTTTTAACTGCGGCTCTCCGGTGGCCACAATAAGCACCGTAAGAGAGACAAAGCGACCATTGCGACTAGGATTAACAGGCGCAGGCGCCGCCGACAATTCAGCATGCCGGGCAACAACCTCAAGAACAGCGGCTTCATAACCCTCAAATGCTGTACCGATGATTTTAATAGGATAATCAGGACAAGGGAATTCAATTAGGGGGCGATCGGGCGCTTGCTCACTCATGACAATAGCCCATCAATAAACAACATAAAACTATCCCACAAGCGAGCAAAAAAACCTGCCTGCTCAACCGCATATAGCGCAACCAAGTTGCCTTCATACAGCGTTTCACCGTCGTAGATGATCGCTAAAGTACCCAATGCCTGCCCCACAGCAACTGGCGCTTTAATTGTGTGATCCACAGTGGTGACGAGCTCTAAGTTATCGCCTGCGCCCCTTGGAATCGTTAAGGTAACATCATCCAATACACCCAAAGAAACCTGCTTGTTTAAGCCCTGCCATATTCTCTCATCAAGTAGCGCCTGCTGTCCTTTAATAGCAGTATGCGTTGAGAAATACCGAAAACCATAAGACAGCAATTTTTGCGACTCCACCGCACGGGCTTCTTTTGACCGAGTACCTAGTACCACAGAAACCAAGCGCATGCCTTCTTTTTCAGCCGTCGCAACTAAACAATATCCTGCAGCATCTGTATGGCCAGTTTTCAAGCCATCAACACTACTATCTCGAAACAGCAAGCTATTGCGGTTATCTTGTTTAATGCCGTTATAGGTAAAGCTTTGCTCGGCATAAAGGTCGTAGTGATCTGGATGATCATAGATAGTTGCTTGCGCAAGCAGGGCTAAATCGCGCGCCGTCGTTAAATGGCCTTCGGCAGGCCAACCCGTCGCATTTTTAAAATGTGTATTTTGCATACCAAGCAAGGTAGCCGTTTGATTCATCACATCCGCAAAAGCGCCCTCACTTCCTGCGATATGTTGAGCTAATGCAATGGAAGCATCGTTACCAGACTGAATAATAACGCCGCGCAATAGATCAATAACCTCAACCTCAGAGCGTGGCTTTAAGAACATTGTAGAACCACCGCTTGAGGTGCCGCCACGGCGCCAAGCATCATCGGTGACGTATACCTTATCTTGTTCACTTAAATCGCCGCGCGCAACCTCCTCCGAGACAATATAGCTTGTCATGATTTTGGTAAGGCTTGCGGGGGGCAACTGGAAATCGGCCTGCTCTTCAATAAGAACATGTCCAGTTTGCGCATCAATAAGAATGTACGCTTTGGCCGCAACCTGTGGTGGCTTTGGAATGATGATGTCACGCGCGACCGCAAACTGCGATACGCCCGCCAGTAAGACCGCTTGCGCGAAGGACCTGCACATCTTGCTTTTGAAAATCATGATAAAAGTAGTTATCCGTAGCCAAAAGTCGCGATTATAGCAGCATTGACATCACAAATTCCAAAGCCTTACGGCCACTAAACCGCGCAAACCGCAACGATCAACTAATATCAACAATTTAACTCGGTTCACTTAAAAGGCGCTTGCACAAAGTTCAATACTGCTTATAATTACATACTGTACAGCCAACCAGTACTTTTAACCCTTGGAGGCAACATGTCCAAACTTACCGCCAGACAACAGCAAGTCTTTGATGTGATCAAGTCGCATATGGAAGACACCGGCTGCCCGCCCACCCGCGTAGAGCTTGCGAAAATACTGGGCTTCAAGTCAGCTAATGCTGCAGAAGAACACATTAAAGCGCTTGCACGCAAAGGCGCCATCGAGATCATAGAAGGGGCTTCACGCGGTATTCGCCTGCCAGAAGCAGCCCGGGGAATCCCTCTAGTAGGCCGCGTTGCCGCTGGAAACCCTATTCTAGCGACCGAGCATATAGAAGATTATCTGCCCATCCCTCAAAACTTCTTCCATCCTTCTGCCGACTATCTATTAGAGGTACATGGCATGAGCATGAAAGATGCTGGCATTTTGGATGGCGATCTTCTTGCCGTTCGTGAAGCTAAAACCGCTAAAAACAACGATATTGTTGTTGCTCGTGTTGAGGATGAAGTCACGGTGAAACGTTATCGTCGCGAGGGCAACCGGGCAATAGTACAGCTTTTCCCTGAAAATGAAGATTTCGATGTTATTGAAGTTGATTTGCGCGATAGCAATTTTGCCATCGAAGGCATTAGCGTTGGCGTAATTCGCCGAGGATAAACCATGCAAGCTCTCTCTTTGAAACAAACTGACGAATCGCCCCTTAACGGCAGAGGTCACCCACAAGATCGCGCAGCAACAAGAACCTCTAAGGTTAGCGAGATCATATTGGCCGGCAACAATCCTCAAGGCGACCTAACCTTCGCCATGCTTGCTCACCTAAGCCATCAGCATAAAGCGGATAGCAACGGAGGCCGATGGTTAACGTGGATATGCCCAATGCTGATAAGCCGGGAAGCGCTAGCGCAGTTTAACTTTGACGTAATGGGCCTTAGAATCCTACACCCAAAGAGAGAAGCCGACATACCTCAACTAATGCAAGATGCTTTGAATGCAGGCACCAGCCACACTGTGGTTGCGCACTGCCAGGGTATCAGCAGTAAACTATTTCCCTGGCTAGAAAATGCGGCGCATACAGGCGATAGCAGCGCCTTAATCATTCGACCGCAATAAACGCCAGAAAGTATCACAACCAAGCTCCTCCTCGACCCTCCGCTGCTTCATTCTTGTTCGCCATTCAAGGATGGAAAAGCGGAGTTTTTTGCTTCAAGGGATTAAGTAAAACTCAAAAAGCACCAAAGCTAAAACCGAATTTCAATACCACGTTCAGCCATATAGGCCTTCGCCTGCGGCACGGTATACTCACCAAAGTGAAAGATACTCGCAGCCAGAACTGCATCCGCACCACCGAGCTCGACACCATCTACCAAGTGCTGAAGATTACCAACACCTCCACTGGCGATGACTGGCACAGCTACCGCATCGCTAATCGCTCGCGTCACGCCAAGATCAAAGCCCTGTTTAACCCCATCGTTATCCATGCTCGTTAACAAAATCTCACCAGCGCCTAGCTCGACCATCTTAACACCCCAAGCGACAGCATCTATCCCCGTTGGTTTTCGTCCACCATGGGTAAAAATCTCCCATCGAGGAACCTCACCTTCAGCACTCACTTTTTTTGCATCAATCGCAACAACGATACATTGCGAGCCAAATTTGTCGGCAGCTTCTTGAACAAAATCAGGATTAAAAACAGCCGCTGAGTTAATGCCAACCTTATCGGCGCCTGCATTCAACATATTGCGAATATCTGCAACAGTTCGAATGCCACCACCAACCGTTAACGGAATAAAAACCTCAGAGGCAATCGCTTCAACCGTATGGATTGTTGTGTCTCGGGCTTCGTGCGAAGCTGTGATATCCAGAAAGGTGATTTCGTCGGCACCTTGTTGATTGTACTTTTTAGCGATTTCAACGGGATCACCAGCATCGCGTATATCAACAAACTGAACGCCTTTGACAACGCGACCTTTATCTACATCTAAACAAGGAATAATACGCTTTGCTAAAGCCATGACCGATTAACCCTTTTTATCGCACAAGGCCTGAGCCTCAGCCAAGTCCAATGTATCTTCATAAATTGCACGCCCAGTAATCGCACCGCAAATTCCGGCGCCCTCTGCACTTGCAGCCAATAAAGCACTGATATCGTTGATATCAGTAATGCCGCCAGAAGCAATAACCGGCAAGCTGGACGCCTTCGCCATAGCCACTGTTGCCTCAACGTTTACGCCCTGCATCATGCCGTCACGGTCAATGTCGGTGTAAACAATACTACTAACGCCATCTTGCTCGAAGCGCTTCGCCAAATCTGTAGCTTTCAAGGTTGAGACTTCCGCCCAACCATCGGTTGCCACTAAACCTTTTTGCGCATCCAAACCCACAATCACATGCCCTTCAAAGGCCTTACACATTTCAGTGACAAACTGCGGCTCTTTAACGGCTTTTGTACCGATGATGACATACTTAACACCCGCATTTAAGTAGTATTCGATGGTCTCGGCACTGCGAATACCGCCACCAATTTGGATGGGTAAATCGGGGTAAGCTTTGGCTATTGCAGTAACAATTTCGCCATTTACAGGTTCACCGGCAAATGCGCCATTAAGGTCGACCAGGTGCAATCGACGAGCACCCTGATCTACCCATTTTTGAGCCATGCTGACGGGATCATCCGAAAAAACGGTGGAATCTTCCATAACACCTTTGCGTAAACGCACACACTTACCGTCTTTTAAATCAATGGCGGGAATAATTAACATGAATAAATACCTTAAGAAACAATCTGTAATCTAGCGTGGAGTAAGCCATTACAATTTATGGCCGACCATCCCAAGCTACGAAATTTTTCAATAGTTGCAGGCCATTGCTATGGCTTTTTTCAGGATGAAATTGCGCCGCAAACACATTATCGCGAGCCAATGCTGCAACAAAATCCAAACCGTGATGAGTCTTACCCGCCACCAATGCTTGGTCTTGCGCCTGCACATAATAGCTATGCACAAAGTAAAAACGGCCGCCATCTTCAATTGAATGCCACAGCGGGTGTGCCATTGTCTGTGCAACGTTATTCCAGCCCATATGCGGCACCTTTAAACGTTCACCACTGTGAGAACCTTCGTCAGTCACTGCATTGAAGCCCGGCGTAGCACTAAAGTCTTTCACCTCTCCAGGAATAATATTGAGGCAATCAACCCCATTATTTTCGGCACTGCGTGACATGAGTGCCTGCAAGCCAACACAGATAGACAGTACTGGCTTGCCCGAGGCAATTTCACGCTCTACCGCGACATCAAAGCCACGAATTTTGATCTCGGCAATGCAATCACGTATAGCGCCAACACCAGGAAAAATGACACGGTCTGCACGTGCGATAGCGTCACTATCGGAGGTTACAATCACATTGGCTTCAGGCGCGACATGCTTCACTGCACTGGCAACCGAATGCAAATTGCCCATACCATAATCAATGATGGCCACTTGGGTTAATGTTGAACTCACCACAAAATCTCCTAAAGCGTGCCTTTGGTCGAAGGCATTGCATCACCCATACGCTCATCAACGGTTAAGGCCATGCGCAAAGCGCGACCAAACGCCTTAAAAACTGTTTCAATTTGGTGGTGCGCATTGTGACCACGAAGGCAATCGATATGCACAGTCACTTTGGCGTGGTTAACAAAGCCTTGGAAGAACTCCCAAAATAATTCCGTATCGAAATTACCAATGCGCTTTTGCGTGAAAGGGATATTCATCACAAGGCCTGGGCGGCCAGAAAAATCGATAACAACACGTGATAACGCCTCATCAAGCGGAACATAAGCGTGGCCATAACGGTAAATACCGCGCTTATCGCCCACGGCAGCATCTATGGCTTGGCCAATGGTAATACCGATATCTTCTACACTGTGGTGATCATCAATATGCGTATCGCCTTTGCACAATACGTCCAAATCTATCATGCCATGACGGGCGATTTGATCCATCATATGCTCTAAGAAAGGAACACCCGTGTTAAAAACACCCTTACCTGCGCCATCAAGATTCAAAGCAACGCTGATTTGTGTTTCGAGTGTATCGCGGTCAACTTTCGCCGTACGGTCGGCCATACTTACTCCAGACATTTTGAAAAACGGCGATTATAGCGTTGCATGGCTCTCGTGTCTTGGGTTCTTACTTTCCCTTAATGCAACTGAACATTCCGGCATCCATGAAGTCGTAGCAGGATAAAGACATTATTATTGGAGCTGTTCCGTGAAAATCAGCAAAGAGCGTTTAAAGAAAGAGTTTTTCTCCATTGTCCTGATGGTTGCATTTGGAGGGCTTTTTTATATCGGCATTAACTCGTTGCAGAATTTTAATGGTAAGCGAGCTTTCGCTAATACCGGCCTAGAACCCTTAACGCTTGCCCAAGCGATGGCTAAAGCTCAAGAACAAGGTAAGCCCATCCTCGCGGACTTTTCGGCCTACTGGTGTGGCTACTGCGTAAAGCTCGATAAGGAAGTACTTGCCGATAGCTCGGTTAAAAAGGTCATCGATAGTGACTACATTTATGCCCGTATCGATTCTGAGTCTGAGGAAGCCAATTACTTCCGCAAAACCTATCAAGCCCATGGTTATCCAACGCTAGTTATACTGAAACCCGACGGCACACTGATCAAGAAGCTTGATCTTACGTTTGAACCAAGCGCATTCCTGCAACAAATTTAAGATGAATTAAAGGTGGTTGGCGATAAAGCCACGGGCGCTATAATGGCCGGCTTTCGTTTAACGGATAATCGCATTGCTAACCCCCGACATCAGGCGCGCCAACGCCCTTGCCAAAGAAAAACCACCCTTGCGCATCGCCCTTGCGGGCTATCGCAGCCACCCTCACGTGGGCGGGCAAGGCGTGTACATCAAGCAACTCGCTACGGCACTTCATCAACTAGGGCATAACGTCACCGTCATATCCGGCCCACCTTACCCTCAATTGCCGAGCGAAATAACCTTAGTCAAACTGCCAAGCCTTAATCTCTACGAAGTACCAAACCACGTTACGGCGCTGCGTTTTGAGCACCTAGCATCCTTTGCCGATATTTATGAATGGTGGAGCATGCTCACCGGGGGCTTCGCAGAGCCTTATTGCTTTGGTCGACGACTTAAGCAATACCTCAAAAAACACCCTACCCGCTTTGATGTTATTCACGACAACCAAAGTTTATGTACAGCATTACTCAAGCTTGAATTACCCACACTCGCAACGCTGCACCATCCAATCACACGCGATCGCGAACATGCCGTCGCCAGTGCCAGCAACTGGCTTCATCGCTGGGGCGCTAAACGATGGTACTCATTTTTAACCATGCAAGCGCGTGTTACGCGTAAGCTTTCCCATGTCATTACGGTATCTCAAGCTTCTCGCCAAGATATAAAGGCATGTTTTGGCCGTCCGACAGAGCAAACCCACGTCATATTTAACGGCATCGACACTTCACTATTCCAACCACTGGCTCACATACAAAAAAAACCTAACCAGCTCATTACCACCTGCTCATCAGATCAGCCGTTAAAGGGCTTTAAAGTTCTACTCGATGCTTACGCCAAGTTATTACCGCAAAACCCCGAACTGCAACTAACTGTAATAGGTAAGCTGCAAGCTGAAGGGGCAAGCGAAAAATACTTGCACTCACTCAAACTCGAGCAGCGCGTAACCTTTCGGTCAGGTTTAACTGACCAAGAGATGGTAGAGGCCTACTGCGCAGCCAGTCTATTTATTTGCCCCTCGCTGTACGAAGGTTTTGGCTTGCCCGCTGCCGAAGCCATGAGCTGCGGCACCGCTGTTATTGTTACAGATGGCGGCGCTTTACCCGAAGTGGTCGGCGATGTAGGTATTGTAGTGCCTGCCGGTGATGACAACGCACTGGCCGCAGCAATAAGTCAGTTACTTCTTGACCCATTACGCAGAGAGCAGCTTGAAAAAATGGGGCGCGAACGTGCCTGCCGAGTTTTAAGTTGGGGCAAGGTTGCCGATGAATATGTTGAACTGTATCGCAGCGCGATTACTGAATATAGTAACGACACTGTTCATGCTAATTCCGCTGAACAACGCACGGAACCGGCCTAATGGAAACTATCAACATTGCTGAGCTAAAACTCTCCCCAAATAGCCTTGTGTTAGATTTAGGTTGCGGCGAAGGCCGGCACAGTCACGCTAGCGCTTGGCATTTCCCGAATGTACGCATAGTAGGCGCTGACTTGAGCCACCGAGATCTCACAACAGCGCGTACAAAAGGCAATGACTTTTTTACATCGGTCAAACAATCACCGTCGCTAAACTATGCCTGCAGCGATGGCACCCAACTGCCCTTTTTAGACCACACCTTCGACGCAGTGATTTGCTCCGAAGTGCTCGAGCATATTCCCGACTACGCCTCAATGCTAAAAGAAGTGCAACGCATACTCAAACCCGGCGGAACCTTTGCTGCCAGCGTACCCAGAGCTTGGCCCGAACGAATCTGCTGGCAACTGAGCGCCGCCTATCATCAGGTTGAAGGCGGGCATGTGCGTATCTTTAATGCGAGAAAACTAAGCCAAGAAATAAAGTCTCTGGGTTTTGCGCAAACACACCAATATTACGCCCACGCTTTGCACAGTATTTACTGGTGGTTGCGATGCGCGTTTTGGAGACAGGGCGAGCAGGCGTTATTATGCCGAACCTACCATCGACTACTCGTGTGGGATTTAATGAAAAAACCTGCATTCACGCGTGTACTCGAGCGACTATTTAACCCTTTAATGGGTAAAAGTATTGTTTGGCACTTTGTTAAATCAACCACCCCAACCGATCACTAAGGTTTACTTTTGCACCCAACGCTAAACACACTGAATCTCGACATTACCGCCCACTATATTCGAAGCTTACAACTCGATAATGGCGCTATCTTGTGGAACCTTGACGATAAGCTAGACCCTTGGGACCACGTTGAAGCGGCGATGGGCTTAACCGTGGCCGGCATGCATCGCGAAGCGAAGCGCGCTTACCAATGGCTTGCCGACAACCAATTACTCGATGGCAGCTGGCAAGCCGCTTATTATTTTGGCGACAATACAAAACAAGTAGAAGCTCCCACAGGTAAAGAGACTAACTTTGTTGCATATGTGGCGACTGGCGTGTGGCATTACTTTTTAACCACCGGCGACAACGGCTTTCTACAGCATTTTTTCCCCGTTATGCAGCGTGCACTTAATTTTGTGTTGCAGTTCCAGCATACTGAAGGTGATATTAGCTGGGCTGTTGACGCTCAAAATCAACCCGCACCCGACGCACTGCTTACGGCTTGCGCGTCCATTGCTCGCTCACTGGAATACGGCATACAAGCCGCACAACATCTTGAGCAACCCTACGAGCACTGGCAACTCGCTTGGCAAAAATTATCGAATGCGATTCGCCACAAGCCGCAACGATTTGACCGAACTTGGGAAAGCAAAAAACGCTTTGCGATGGATTGGTACTACCCGGTTCTAGCAGGACTGTACTCGGCACACAATGCGGCGCAGCAACTTGAACAACGCTGGGATGAGTTCGTAAAACCACAGCTAGGCT
>NZ_CEXWTU010000037.1:0-28019 GCF_982758155.1 Marinagarivorans sp.
TGAGGAAGTAGGAGGCAAGTATTATTGGATAAAGTATTTTTTCCTCGGCCCTTATACTATTATTTACCATAAGGGCATATTGTACGCCGAATATTCTTATTGGCGGCGCCTCGGTACACTATTTTGAATTCCCGTTTCAAATAAAAGGATCTCAGTGTGGATACCATCAGTTCTATATACAGCCCCGAGCCGCAGCATGAAAAGCTTCTCGATATATCAATCGACTGTCTAGTTTTTGGTTTGGATAACGGCCGGTTGAATGTGTTGTTAGCGAAGCATCGCGATGGTATTCGCCAAGGGCAGTGGGCATTGCCTGGGGGGCATATAGGGAAGCTCGAAGATTTAGATTCGGCAGCGTCTCGTATTTTGCAGGAGGTTACTGGGGCGCAAGACTTGTTTTTGGAGCAGTTGCGCGCCTTTGGTGCGGCGGGCCGATTCCCTGATGCGCGAGTGATCACCATTGCCTATTACGCGCTCGTTAAACAGGAGGAGTATAAAGTTGCGGCCGGTGGGCCAGCGTCTGACGTGAGGTGGTGGGATATTCACGAAGTGCCTGAGCTGGTGTATGACCACAGTGATATTTTTAATTACGGTTTGAAAACCCTTCGGCATAAGGTTCGACATGAGCCCGTCGGGTTTAACTTATTACCTGAAAAATTCACCTTGCTACAGCTGCAAGAGCTGTATGAATCCATTTTGGATGTGAAATTAGATAAACCTAATTTTCGCCGCAAGATGATGAATATGAAGCTTTTGGTGGACTGCAATGAAAAACAGCAAAATGTTGCCCATCGCGCGGCGGCACTTTATCGTTTTGATGAGTCGGTTTACCACGCGTTAACCGAGCAAGGCTTTAGTTTTGAGGTGTAGCCGGTCGTTATTAGCTGACTATGAAGCGGCTCGGTAGCAATTATTGTTTGGTAGGAAATCGGGTCCGGACAGCAAAGATTGCTTAGGACCCGCTTTATAAATGGTCAAGGGTTGGGTATTCAATTCCACTTATTTCTGATCAGTTAGAGTCTGATTCTAAGAAACGCTCTAGTTGTAAAAATTCTTTCTTTTGTATGAAATTTTGACCTGCGCTAAGGCTTCCATGAATGCTGATGTGCCCACCGTCCCATGAGTATGGAATGTTGTCTGGGTCGAGTAATATTTGGTTTTCACGTGTTTCAAATAAAGCTTTTCGGTTTAGAAACAGCAGGTTTTTATTCTGCTCTGCCATCCCTTCAAAGGTAGCGTTTATTGCTTGTACTATAGCGTCACTCTTTTGCTTGATTAAATGCCCGTTACGATAAACGGAGCCCAAAAGTGATGACCTTGTGAGCAATGTAGGCTGAGCCATGACTACAACCTTTAAGCCTTGCTCTTTTGTTAACTGTTCTATCAGTGTGTGCACCTCATTGATTAAGCCTTTCTCTTCAACAACATGCCATACGGCAGATAGAATGATCACATCGTACTGATCAAGAGAGCTGGCGACAAATTCTCGGTTCAGGAGGCATTGCGCGCGCGCAGGTGTAGCCGATTGCCACCAGAAATTATCCGAAAAACTAGGGTGGCACCAATTGGTAGTGACTGAATTGACGCCTATAGAAAGGCTTTGTGCAACCGTATCCCAAAAAGGTTCATACATTGCCGCGTAGGAATCGCCAAATAGAAGGACTTTGGGTGTATTGGTTTTGTTTCCTAAGTGACATTTGAACCCTTGCTCTCCAACGGGTAAAGATTTATCGGTATCAACACTATAAAAACACCAGCCATTTGAGCGCGCGGGAAGATCAAATGTAGCTTCAGTTAAAGGCGCTGGGAGCGAAAAGCGATTTTCAAAGCCTTGATTTTTTATGATGACAGCACCGAATGCCACCAGAAGTAATCCGCCAATGATGCTGAACCCCCAAACTTTTTGCGATGAGATACGTTCGCGGTTGCGGAATGGCTTTTCTACATACCTCCAGCTTAAATAGGCAAGAGCGAGGGAGAGCGTGAAAGCAAAAGTCATCACGCCAATGGTTGGGTCTAAAAGCGCCTGTTGCCGAGCAAAAGCATAGACAGGTTGGTGCCAAAGGTATGCGCTATAGCTGATTAACCCAATGCCTACAAAAAATCGGTTGCTAAGCAGGGTGTGAGCAATAGTTTTAGGTTTCGAAAAGAGTATAAGTAGCGCAGCACCAGTGACGGGAATGAGAGCCCACAAACTTGGAAATGGTGTGTGCTCATTAAATGCGAGCATAGAGCCCAGAATCAATATAAGACCGGCTAGGCTCAGTGTGTTTGAGTGTTTCTGTAACCAAAGCATGATTGGCGAGCTATGGTTGGTGCACGTCAGAAGCGCGATAACAGACCCTACCAGTAATTCCCATGCGCGTGTGGGGAGAAGGTAGTAGGTAGCAGTGGGTTTGTTATAGGCGCCCCAATGGGAGAGCATCAAACTCATGACGAGTATGAGTACTATCGTTGCTAAGGCCTGTTTTTTGATAAAGTGATATAAAAGCATGAGCAGCGGCGGGAAGAATAGGTAGAACTGCTCCTCTACCGCCAGGCTCCATGTGTGTAATAAAGGTTTTAATTCGGCTGAAGGGTCAAAATATCCACTTTGTAGCCACAAAATAATATTTGAAGAAAAGCCAACCGCACTAATAATCGTTTCCGAATAATCGATGAGGTCGGTGGGGACGAGAATGAACCAAGCTGGTAATATCGATACAAGTACGACAAAGTATAGTGCTGGCAAAATGCGCCTTGCTCTGCGCTCATAAAACCCAGCGTAGGTGAATTTCCCGCCAATAATTTCTCTATGTATTATTGTTGTGATCAAAAATCCGCTAATAACAAAAAATATATCAACACCAACATAACCACCTGAAAGTGGGCCAATCCCTGCGTGGAAGAGCATCACCGGTAAAACTGCGAGCGCTCTTAGGCCATCAATCTCGGGCCTGTAATGCATGCTTTTTGACATCAAACACCTATTCTTTGTTCGGTAGATCTACACCTCGATGCTGCGCATCAACGGTGGGATTGTATGGATAGCTGAGTTACTTAATGAGCTGTGACTCAACTTAGATCGATACCGACGTATAAACCGTTCCATGGTAGGGCGGGCTATATTCTGTGGTCGGTTTAATTAATGCGGGGCAGTATAAGGGCAATAATATTAGTTCCCAAGTCTTTCAGCGGATTATGGCTAGCCTTGAGCGAGGTAAGGCTGGCCACCGTGTACACTTTTTCAATGAAAGCGCTTAAAAGCAGTACTCCGTTTTAGATCTCTTACCCTAAAAAACATCTTTCCATTCCCGCAGTGCGGTGAAGGCTGTAAATGGGGTGTTGAATGTTTCTGGAGGCAAGTTCATTCGATGGGATAGGCTGGCGATAAGCTCTGGTTCATCAAGTCGTAAGAAGGGGTTGCAGGCGAGTTCGGTGGCTAGTGAGCTTGGAATGGTTGCTTTACCTTGGCTGCGTAATGCGGCTACTGTATTTTGGTAATTTATAATGGTTGGATTGTTGGGTTCTACAGCAGCGGCGAACTTTAGGTTGCTTTGCGTGTATTCGTGACTGCAAAACACCTGCGTTGACTGCGGTAGCGTCTTAAAGCGCTGGGTGCTTTGAAAGAGTTGCTGCATATTGCCGGTTTGTTTTAGGCGTCCGCATCCTGCTGAGAAGAGGGTGTCCCCGCAAAACAGCCAATCTTGTTGTGCGCAATAAAAGCTTAAATGGTCAACCATATGGCCGGGCGTTTGCCAGACGTCAATTGTTGCTCCATCCAAATTTAGCTTGTCGCCTTCGATAATTTCGTCAGTGATGCCTCGATGGCAACTTTTTATGCCATAAACGGGGACGTCGAATTGCTGTTTTAGTGCATCAATACCCGATACATGATCCCAATGGCCGTGAGTGATGAGAATGCCTTTAAGTACAACATTGAGCTGTTCTAGAAGTGTTATCACAGGCTCCGCTTGCCCGGGGTCAATAATCCACGCATGACTTTGATTGTATAAAAACCAGGCATAGTTGTCTTCGAAGAGCGGAAGGATTTTTACTTGCAAGCGTTGCGTGCTATCGGTGGTGGTTGCAGTCATTGATAATGATTGTCTCTGAAGTGCTTGGTTGGGCATTATAGCTGCCGTTGATTTAAGGGCCGAGGAAAAAATACTTTATCCAATAATACTTGCCTCCTGCTTCTTCAATAACGTTGCTTAAAGCGTTACATGCCTCGGTAACTGCTCCATGTCCCCCTTCGAGCGCCTTGTTGAGAAAACTGGCGCCCTCGTCTAATTGGACAAACTATTATTGCCCCGCCCCTAAAGCGTGAGTTTAAGAACGTTGGGGTCTGTGACATTGCGGGCTTTGCGCGTTAAACTTTAGGGAGTGGTTATCTATCAATTTTGAAGGGCGACTGGGAGGCCTTTATGCCGTTATTTCGACACATGCGCTGGGCAAAGCGATTGGCGCACTCGGTACGTCGTCGGCAGAGTGTGGCCGGTTTACCTAAAACGGCTGAGGCTTTGAGTCAATGGTTTTCCGGCCCGGTGGGGCAGCGAATTTTAGCAAGAGAGCAGCAAGAAATTGATAAGGCTTTGAGCTGTCTGTTTGGTTATCATTTGCTCCAGATGAGCGCATTGCCTAACCAAAAACTGTATGACAGTAGCCGTATCTGCCATTGTTGCCGAGTGAGCTTTGACGCCCGCTATCCCGCCGAGTTGGCGAGCCATTTTGAGGCGTTGCCCTTAGCGGATGAAAGCGTTGATGTGACTTTGGTTCATCACGCGTTAGATTTTTCTGAAAATCCCCATCAGTTACTCAGTGAGGTGAGCCGAGTCACTATTGCACATGGACATATTGTCATTGTTGGGTTTGATCCAGTGAGCTTAACCGGTGCAATAAAACCTTTTGCGCAGCTGGCAAATATTAGCCCTTTCTGGCAGCGGCATAGCTTGGGGGGCAATCGAATTACTGACTGGTTAAAGTTACTCGGATTCGAGGCGACGCAGACCCACTTTGGGCATAGCTTAACCCCGCTAGCATCCCCGCGAGAAGGGCGGCTTGGGGCGGCTTTATATCAAAATACTCAGCTGCCGTTTGGTCACTTTTACTGTATTGTTGCGCGCAAAACCGTGGCGAACATTCGCCCGATTAAACCGGCTTGGGATGCGCAGATTCTTAATGGCGTAAAAGGTGTGAAAATCGCGCCTCGCCCAATAACAGCTAAAGGCGCGGCGCGTTTGAGTTTAATTCGTAATATCGCGAATAAACGCGCACCGGGCACACCAAGAGATTCATAAGGGCGCTACGCATTGATGCCCCTTACTTTCCAATCAACTCTGTTTTAAGAAGTGACTTTTGAAGAAAATTGAAATGTATACCGATGGCGCCTGCAAAGGGAATCCCGGTCCGGGTGGCTGGGGAGCTGTATTGCGCTTCGGCACGCAAGAAAAAAAACTGCATGGCGGGCAAAAAAACACCACCAATAATCAAATGGAGTTAATGGCGGCGATTGAGGGGCTAAGAGCGTTGAGTGAGCCTTGCGAGGTCAAACTCACGACTGATTCGCAATATGTCCGTAAAGGTATTACTGAATGGCTCAAAAACTGGAAAAAGAATGGTTGGAAAACCGCGACAAAAAACCCAGTTAAGAATGCTGAGCTTTGGCAGGCTTTAGATGAGCAGGCCGCTAGGCATAAAGTGAGTTGGTTTTGGGTTAAGGGTCACAGTGGTCATCCAGGAAATGAGCTGGCGGATCAGCTCGCGAATCGTGGTGTAGAGGAGTTGCGTTAATGTCTCGGCAAGTTGTATTAGATACAGAAACGACAGGGCTGGAGCCTAAGCAAGGGCATCGTATTATTGAGATCGGTTGCGTAGAGCTTATTAATCGTCGCTTAACCGGACGCCATTACCATCAGTACATTAATCCCGAGCGCGAGATTGATGAGGGAGCCATGGCGGTGCATGGAATCTCCAACGAATTTGTAGCGACAAAGCCTGTCTTTGCGGCGGTTGTTGACGAGTTTCGTGATTTTATTGCTGGCGCAGAGTTAGTGATTCATAACGCGCCCTTTGATGTTGGCTTTATGGATAGCGAATTTGCGCTGCTAGACAGAGGGCTCGGTAAAACCACGGATTTTTGCACCGTGCTCGATACATTGGCGATGGCTCGCTATAAGCATCCGGGGCAAAAAAACAACCTAGATGCATTGTGTAAACGCTACGGGGCAGATAACTCGCAGCGCGATTTGCACGGAGCTTTGCTGGATGCAGAGATTCTAGCTGACGTTTATTTGTTGATGACGGGCGGGCAGCGGAATCTCGCGCTGAGTGCTGATGAGGGTGGGGATGATAGCGATAGTGGTACTGGTGGAGTAGAGGCTATTAAGCGACTAGATATGAGTCGTATTACGTTACCTGTACTTCGTGCTAATGCGGTGGAGTTGGCGGCACATCAGCAAAAGTTGGAGTTGATTCAAAAGGCCTCTGATGGGCAATGTATTTGGCTGCGAAAAGATGGGCAGGAGGGCTAGCCCCCTCCCATCTTGTGTTACGTTTTAGCCTGCAACCAAAAGGAATACACAGGTTACACCGACAACGCTGAGAACGATGGTGTAGGGCAGTGCCATAATGACCATGCGCCCATAAGAGAGGCGAATCAGTGGGGCCACAGCGGAAGTTAATAAAAAGAGAAATGCAGCTTGGCCATTGGGTGTCGCAACACTAGGTAAGTTGGTACCCGTGTTAATAGCAATTGCAAGATGCTCGAAATGCTCGCGGCTAATTTCCCCAGCATCTAAGGCTTCTTGAACTTCATTGATGTAGACCGTCGCCACAAAAACATTGTCGCTAATCATCGACAGCAAGCCGTTGGCGATAAATAGCATGGGTGCTTCTATGTTGTCTTCCAGTGCGAGCACCGCCTGAGTGATTGGGGAGAATAAGTGTTGCTCGTGGATAACGGCAACTATCGCGAAAAACACGACCAGTAGTGATGTAAATGGCAAGGCTTCTTCAAACGCATGGCCAATTTGGTGTTCTTCTACAATACCGGTAAATGCAGTTAAAAACACAATAATCATTAAGCCTATCAAGCCGACTTCTGCTAAGTGCAATGCTAGGCCAATAACAAGGATAAGGGCCCCTGTGGCTTGTATTATAAGCTTTGCTGTATCGAGTGTTGTGCGTTGGGCATCATGTTTTTTGGCTGAATCATTTAGAATTCGGCGAACGTTGTCTGGTAGTTCGGCGCCATAACCAAACGTTTTTGTTTTTTCTAAAATAAGGCACGTCATAATGCCGGCAATGGCCGATGGTATTGAAACGGGCGCCATTCTTACGAAAAATTCAAGAAAGTCCCATCCCGCTTTTTCGGCGATTAATAAGTTTTGTGGTTCGCCAACCAGTGTGCAAACGCCACCGAGTGCGGTACCCACGGCGCCATGCATAATTAAGCTGCGCAGGAAGGATCTGAATTGATCGAGGTCCGAGCGGTGAAGTTCAACCACATTGCCGTCATCGGAGTGATCGTGACTACCTTGTTGGCTATTTAGGCCTGAAGCGGCGCGATGATAAACGGCATAAAAACCAACGGCTACGCTGATTAATACTGCGGTTACTGTAAGGGCATCTAGGAACGCAGACAGCACTGCGGCCATGATGGAGAAAATCGCTGATAACAGCATTTTTGAGCGCACACCAAGCAGAATTTTGGTGAAGGTGAACAGTAGCAAATCCTTCATGAAGTAAATGCCCGCCACCATAAACATGAGTAAGAGTATGACGGGGAAGTTCGCAACTACTTCATGGTAAACCGATTCCGCGCTTGTGAGGCCCAGTATTACAGCTTCTATAGCCAGTAACCCCCCAGGTTGTAACGGGTAGCATTTAAGGGCCATTGCGAGCGTGAAGATAAATTCTAAAATTAAAACCCAGCCAGCAATAAAGGGGTCAATAGAGACTAATATTGGATTAATGAGAAGGAAGGCAATAATGGTCTGCTTGTACCAGTTGGAACAAGGACCCAAAAAGTTTTGCCAAAATGCGGAGAGTAGCGATGGTTGTGCCATTGCAAAGTCCCTTATAAGGTTGCGTAATTACAAGCGTAGTAAGCTTATATATTCTTTAAATTGCACTGTTCTTAAATCAAGAAAAATGCGGTTATCTGTTTAAGGCGCGATTTAATCTTTATCGAAGCCGTGTATTAAGTATCCTTGCTGCGAATGCTCAAATACAAGCGCGCGAAAATACCGTGCTTTCATTAAAAAGCAAGTCTCTAGCCAATAAAGCCAGACTCCCTGTATGAAAAATAGACTATTTGGCGAGGCTTTGCTTCACTTGCCGTGCAATTAAGAGTCCACAGTGTGCTGGAAGGGCTAGCAAGCTAGTGCGGAATTATCTTCTAAGCCTTATACTAACGCCCTTTTGCGTCCGCATTTACGCGAGTAGCGCTGTAGCTTTAGTCGAGAATTTATTCATGCAGAGTTCTGAAATTCGTCAGGCATTCCTAGATTTTTTTGCTAGCAAAGGTCACCAAGTGGTGGCGAGTAGTTCGTTGGTCCCCGAAAATGACCCAACATTGTTGTTTACTAATGCAGGTATGAACCAATTTAAAGATGTTTTTTTGGGCAGCGAAAAGCGTGATTATTCGCGCGCGACCAGTTCGCAGCGTTGTGTGCGCGCCGGTGGAAAGCATAATGATTTGGAGAATGTGGGTTATACGGCACGGCATCATACATTCTTTGAAATGCTGGGTAATTTCAGCTTTGGCGACTATTTCAAGCGTGATGCGATCTTTTTTGCTTGGGAGTTTTTGACCAAGGTAATGGCCCTACCTCCCGAAAAGTTATGGGTGACGGTGCATATTAGTGATGATGAGGCGGCTGAAATCTGGCAAAAAGAAGTGGGCGTGAGCCCCGAGCGTTTTTCCCGTTTGGATGAGGATAATTTTTGGCAAATGGGTGATACCGGTCCTTGTGGGCCTAGTTCTGAAATCTTCTTTGATCACGGCGCTGATGTTCCTGGCGGCCCTCCTGGTAGCGAAAACGATGATCTTGATCGCTATATAGAGATTTGGAATCTCGTATTTATGCAGTACGAGCGTCAATTGAGCGGAGAGTTAATCCCTCTACCTAAACCGTCTGTTGATACAGGAATGGGCCTTGAGCGTATTGCGGCCATCATGCAGGGCGTGCATACCAACTACGAGATCGATATTTTTCAGGCGTTAATTAAAGCGGCCGCCGAGCGTTGTAGTTGCGATGATTTGGGTCATAAGTCTTTACGGGTGATTGCGGATCACATTCGTTCATGCAGCTTTTTAGTGGTGGACGGCGTAATCCCCTCGAATGAAGGCCGAGGTTATGTTTTGCGCCGTATTATTCGCAGGGCGATACGGCATGGGCATAAGCTCGGGCAAAAAGGTTTGTTCTTTGCCGAATTGGTGCCGGCGTTGATAGCGCAAATGGGCGTTGCTTATCCGGCTTTGGTTAATCTGCAGGTTCAGATTCAAAAGGTGCTTCGTGCCGAAGAAGAGCAGTTCGCCAAGACGCTCGATAAAGGGATGAAAATCTTAGAGGATCAGCTGGCGGGGCTGGCTGGAGCGATTATTCCTGGCGAGCTTGTTTTTAAATTGCACGATACTTTCGGTTTTCCTGTCGATTTAACGAATGATATCGCGCGCGAGCGCAATTTGACCATCGACTTACCGGCTTATGAGCGGCTAATGGCTGCTCAAAAAGCATCGGCCGGAGGCGATCAGTTTCAGGTCGACTACACCAAAACGCTAAGCCTTGAAGGGCAGACGCAATTTGAGGGTTATGAGGGTTTAACGGCAAATGGGAAAATTATTGCTTTAGTGGTTGACGGAGAGCCTGCCGAGGCAGCGCAAGCCGGTGATAGCTTGAGTGTAGTGTTGGATCGCACAGCGTTTTATGCAAATTCTGGCGGGCAGGTAGGTGATACCGGTTATCTGGTGGTTGGTGATTCGCGCTTTGAAGTACAGGACTGCCGCAAGGCGGGTGACCATTTTTTACACATCGGAGTGCTTTCGCAAGGCTCTTTGGCCGTTGGCGCTACAGTAACAGCGGTTGTGGATTCTGATGTCCGTACTGCCACGGCATTGAATCACTCGGCAACGCATTTGGCTCACGCGGCTTTGCGGCAAGTGTTGGGTGAGCATGTGACGCAAAAAGGCTCGCTCGTTGATAGCAAGCGTTTGCGTTTTGATTTCGCGCATTTCGAAGCCTTAACGTCTGAGGAGTTGGCCGCTGTTGAGGTGTTGGTTAATCAACAAATCCGAGTGAATAGCCCCGTGGAGACTGAGCTTTGCACTATGGATGAAGCCAAGACCAAGGGCGCTATGGCGTTATTTGGGGAAAAGTACGGCGACTCGGTGCGTGTTTTGTCGATGGGCGATGAGCGCTTTTCTGTCGAGCTATGTGGTGGTACGCATGCGAAGCGTACGGGCGATATTGGTGTGTTTAAAATTATTTCCGAGTCGGGCATTGCTGCCGGTGTCCGTCGTATCGAGGCGGTGACGGGGGCGCAGGCTTTGGAGTCAATAGCGCAGTTGGATAAGCAGTTATTGGCAGCATCTACTCAACTGAAGGCTTCGCCAGACCAGTTATCTGAAAAATTGGCCGCCCTAATTCAAAGTCAAAAAGATTTGACCAAAGAGGTGGCTGCGCTCAAGGGGCGCTTGGCGGGCTATGCTGCATCCGAGTGGTTGAGTGAAGCTGTTGAAATTAATGGTCTTAAGGTGCTCGCTAAGCGTACAGAAGGATTGGATGCTAATGCTCAGCTCGATGCGGTTGATCAGCTTAAGAATAAGTTGGGTGCCGCTGTTGTGCTGTTGGTTAATGTTGATGGTGATAAGGCAACGTTAATTGCGGGTGTTACTAAGTCTGAGTCTAGGCAGTATAAGGCGGGTGATTTGATTCGTGACTTCGCCCAAAAAATGGGCGGCAAAGGTGGTGGTCGGCCGGATATGGCGCGAGGCGCTTGTCCCGTAGGTGAGGGTTTGGATCAGGCTATTGCTGAGGTGAGCGACTGGGTAGCTGAGCGGGCGCAATAGAGTTCTCAGGGTTTGTAATTAAAGATTAACAATTAACCGTAAGTAGTGTTTAATTGGCGCGTTTTTTCGCAGGTGTATTGTTGTTTTACGGCGGTTAGCATGTTCCGTAATCAGCGGCGTAGCGTCAATCGCTTAGTTGGGTGAAGTCATAGAAAGGTTTATAGCGCAATGAGCTTAATTGTTCAAAAATACGGCGGCACCTCTGTAGGTACCGTAGAGCGTATACAGGCAGTTGCCGATAAGGTAATTGGTTTTCGTAAAGACGGGCACGATATTGTTGTTGTTGTCTCGGCTATGAGTGGTGAAACAAATCGATTGATTGGTTTGGCGGGAGCCATGCAGGCGGTGCCGGACCCTCGTGAGCTAGATGTGCTGTTATCTACTGGCGAGCAAGCCACTATTGCTTTGCTTTGCATGGCGTTGAAGGCCAGGGGGCAAGATGCTCGTTCTTATACCGGCGGGCAGGTGCGAATTCTGACCGATGATTCACACAATAAGGCACGTATTCAAGAAATTGATGATGCGAATATGCGTGCCGACCTCAATATGGGGCGAGTGGTTGTCGTTGCTGGTTTTCAGGGTGTTGATCAAGCTGGCAATATTACAACGCTGGGTCGTGGCGGGTCAGATACAACGGGCGTAGCGTTGGCGGCAGCATTAAAAGCTGATGAGTGCCAGATCTATACGGATGTGGACGGGGTATATACTACCGATCCGCGGGTGGTGGAGAAGGCGCGTCGCTTAGATAAAATCACCTTTGAAGAAATGCTCGAAATGGCGAGTCTGGGCTCGAAAGTGCTGCAGATTAGGGCCGTTGAGTTTGCAGGTAAATACCAAGTTCCATTACGGGTGCTGTCAAGTTTTAAAGATGGCCCGGGTACACTGATTACAATTGATGAGGAAATTTCAGCTATGGAGCAACCGGTAGTCTCTGGCATTGCTTTTAACCGCGATGAAGCAAAATTATCTATCCGCGGTGTTCCGGATACCCCAGGCGTTGCCTCTAAAATCTTAGCGCCCATAGGGGAGGCTAATATTGAGGTTGATGTTATTGTGCAAAATATGGCTGCCGATAACACTAACGACCTTACCTTTACCGTTCATCGTAACGAGTTATCTAAGGCAAAGGCTGTATTGGAAGCCGTTGCAAAAGACTTGAGCGCCCGCGAAGTGGTGGGCGACGATACTATTGTAAAGGTGTCGGTTGTTGGTGTGGGGATGCGCTCGCACGCCGGGGTGGCTTCTACAATGTTTAATGCTTTAGCGGCAGAAAATATTAATATTCAGTTGATCACGACTTCTGAAATTAAGATATCGGTCATTATTGAAGAAAAGTATTTAGAGCTTGCGGTTCGCTGCTTGCACTCAGCATTCGATTTGGATGCAGAGTAAGAACGTGCATGCGCGGTATTTATTACCGTGCGTCCCCTTAGGGGTGGTGGGCTGTTGATCCGAAAAAAATTGATCAAAAAATGATCTTATCTATACTAACAAAATAACGGGTCTGCAAGTAAAGCCGTGGTTAGCTACCAAGCCGTAAAAGCTGCCAAACTCACAGGATGAACAAAAGGAGAAGCAATTATGTTAATTTTAACTCGCCGTATTGGTGAAACATTGATGGTCGGTGATGATGTCACTGTGACTGTTTTGGGTGTTAAGGGTAATCAAGTTCGAATTGGTGTTAATGCGCCAAAAGAGATTGCCGTTCACCGCGAAGAGATTTATCAGCGTATACAGCGAGAGAAAGCCTTGCAGGACCAGCCCCCTGAGCCAGGCAATAGCTAATAGTTCTTGTATTTTGTTGCACGGCGGTTGTTAGATTGACTGCTTGATGTAGCAATATGCGCTAGTAATACCCGAATTCCTCATCAGATTACACTGTTGGGGAATTTTTTTATCTATAGTGCACGTTAATGTTTGATTTTTATGAAAATGTTGATATTATGCGCGCCATTGTCGGTAAGGCGACAAGGTAATTAAATGATTATTAAATCAGTGACTTACCTTTATTGAGTCTTATTGCATTCCTGGTAAATTATTCATCAGGTATGCGGAGAGGTGGCCGAGTGGCCGAAGGCGCTCCCCTGCTAAGGGAGTATACCCTAATCCGGTATCGAGGGTTCGAATCCCTCCCTCTCCGCCATTTTTATGAAAGTCCTTTCTTCTTTGTTATTTTCCCCTCTTATATAATATTCATTTTGGATCTCTATATTCACGGTCCAGCTACTTATCTCTCTCGACGCCCACTTATTATTTTTTGTTATCCTTTTGTCGTCTTAACGTATTTTTTTTCAATAGCGTTAAAAGTTTTATTACCTGATTATTTATTGATCTTAGGTTATTTCGCTGTTGTTTTTATAGGCTTAAGTATTGATTGCGCTCTTCAGTGTGCCTCTAAAGTTATCATTTATAACCTAAATAGTATTTTTCTCGAAGTTGCCTAATCGTTGGTTCTTAGTTGTGACTGCCGTTTGTCGTCCCCCTCATTTATATCCCCTTGGCGTTGCCTAAATTGCGTCTAAGCTTGGATTAAAGGGAAGTTGAACGTGGTGCTATCAGGACGATGCCTAGGATGACGGTTACATGAGTTTGCCTTGAATTACATTTTTTGTGATATGAGGTCTACACAAAATTGTCACCAAGTTAAATGGGCTTATTAGCACGTTTTACGATTTAATTTTGGAGATAGATTCATGGGTAAGCAACAATCAGGTTTTACATTAATTGAGTTGGTCGCAGTGATTGTGATCTTAGGTATTTTGGCTGCAACGGCGGTTCCGCGTTTTGTGAACTTGCAAGACGAGGCGTCGCAGGCTGCGGTCAATGGTGTCGCCGGCAGTATAGAAAGTGCATCGGCATTAAATCACGCAGTGGCAGTTGCGGTGGCGGCAGGTTTGACAAACGTCACTGCCGATCCATACTCAACTGTGGATGACTGCGATGACGCCGGTAAGTTATTACAGAATGGTGCTTTACCCTCGGGTTACTCCGTTGCTACAGGTGCTGAAGATATGACGGCAGGTTTGACGCGTACCTGTACCCTAACGGGCACGAATAGTAAGACTGCCTCGTTTGTTATCATCGGTGCGGCAGGTGGTAACTAGTACACCTTAGTGACCACTAAAATGCTCAAGGATGGCGTATGTTCATCGATCACTGCAAAAGGCAAAAGGGTTTTTCGCTCATTGAGTTGATTGCAGTGATGGTGATTGTATCGATTATATCGGTAACAGCGATAGTCCGTTTAATGCCTAGCTCGTTGTTTGAGTTGCAGTCGGCTCGCGATCAGGTGTTGGCAGCTCTATTTCATGCTCAGCAGAAAGCGTTGTTTGCACCTTCCTCTGTTCGGATTATTTTACTGGGTGGAGTTGTTGATATTCGTGTCGACGAAAATGATGATGGCCTCTTTCCTGGATCTGAAAGTGTTCGTGTAGGTGCAGTGCAGTACCCCCTAACCTTGGTCAGCGGCGCGCAGGTTTCTACGCATACCCTTAATTACGATTCGCTCGGTGAAACGGCAGCGACAGCCATTACAGTTAGCAAGTCTTCTAAGTCTGTTTCCATTGCTGTTTCAGCCTCTGGTTTTGCTCAGTGAATACTTCTATATCGTTCCGCGCCAGTTGCTCTCGATTCTCGCAGCTAGGTACGACGCTAATTGAAGTCATTGTTTTTATTGTCGTCGTTAACTTGGCCTTCGTTGCTGTTTTGCAGATCTATGGTCAGGCGGTGGTTAACACTGTCGACCCTGTGGTTCGAGTGCGGGCCACTGAGCTGGCCAAGGCGGCACTCGATGATGTGTTGGCGCGCCGCTTCGATGAAAATACTCCCTCTGGTGGCGTTCCTGCTTGCGGCTCTGCGGGTGGAGAGGTTTGCTTGGGCATAACTTCTGATGCTGACTACGATGACGTGGGTGACTTTAATGGTTATACCGATAATTCAGATACAAATTATCCTATATCGATAACAGTAGTGAATGCCGGTATTGATTTAGGGCTTGCAGCGACAATGGCTAGAAAAATCACAGTGGTTGTTAGTATGCCTGATGGGAATCAGGTAGCGCTGGCGGCGTATAAGGCGAATTATTGAGTGCCTATGATTAGATCGGTGCGGCAGGCAAGTGTTGGGTTTACGTTAGTCGAACTTATCGCGGTCATTGTAGTGCTGGCAATTACTGCTGTGGTGGGTGCGGGTTTTATTGTCAATGTTGTTGATCAATACCAGAAGGCGGCATTGCGTTCCACGTTGGTGCAGCGTGGAACGGTGGCGATGGAGCAGCTTGCGCGACAGTTGCGAATGTCTGTGCCAAATTCACTGCGTGTTAGTGATAGCGGGGATTGTGTAGAATTCATGCCTTTGATTGGCGGTGCCTTTTACACGGAAGAGCTGCCAGATTCGGTAAATGGCAAGGCTTCTGTTTCGACTGCGGACACTGTGGAGTTTAGCTTGCTGAGTGGAACGCCTGCTCAGGTGTTGCTCGCCCCGCTCAATAGTGGTGAGAAATATACTAATGCTGTGCCTTCTGCGCGGGTTTCTGCTGGCGATTTTGGCGCGTCACCTTATTCGCAGGCGGTGTTTTCTGCTAATCATCAATTCCTTCGTAACTCATCGAGTCGTCGCCTGTTACTGGCTGAGCAGCCAAAACGTTTCTGTGTGCTAGGGACCCAGTTGATTCGTTATGAGGCTTATGGCTTGAGCGCGGCGGTGATGAGTGATACGTCACCTGGGGGGGCCACAGTGCTTGTGTCTACGAACCTTGCGGGTGAGGGGGGGGCTTTTGCACTTTCTTCTGGTAGCGAGGATCGAAATGCAGCTTTGCTTATTGCGTTACGGTTTTCTGATAGGGGTGAGAGTGTGCTATTAAATGGCCGGGTGCTGGTGCGCAATGCGCCCTAGGTTATTGCTGCGGGTTTCAGGGCGGGCCGGTCTGAAGCAGCAGGCTGGTTTTCTTGTTCCCTTCGCGCTGTTTATTGTTGTAGGGGCGGCTACCTTAGCTGTGGCGATGAGTCAAATGGCGGCTGGGAGTCGTTCTTCTGCGGTCTTGGCGGCATTTAGTGCTCAGGCTCTTTATGCGGCTGATGCTGGGGTGCAAATGTCTATGCATGAACTTTATTACACTAATGCCGACCTGGCATCTGTGAATGCAGCTTGCGTGGCGCTTGATGGCTCCACGTTAAATTTGACCGGGCAGGGTATCGCCGGTTGTGCGGTAACTGTGTCGTGTGATGTCACGTTGAGTTCTGATGGTGATGTTAGTTTGTACTCCATTGTTAGTCAGAGCCAGTGTGGGAGTGGCGACTTTGAAACTGGTCGGCGAATACGCGCTGAAGCATACATGCGCAGTAATTAATGTGCGAGGTAAGGCTTCGACCTTTAGCGCCTCTATGGCAACGCGGAACTCTGCGCCAAATGGGACAATCTATTACTCTAAGTCCCTTAGGGCCGAGGAAAAAATACTTTATCCAATAATACTTGCCTCCTGCTTCCTCAACCGCGTTGTTCAAAGCGTTACATGCCCCGGCATGCGCCCCTTCGAGCGCCTTGTTGATAAAGTAGGCGCCCTCGTCTAATTGGGCAAACTATTATTGCCTCGCCCCTTATCTTTTATTAAGAGTTGCGTATTAATAGTTGCGCTGTATTTTAAAAGGTAACTATTTATGTTGTGTAGCGGACTGATAGTTTCGGGCGCTGAGATGACGCTTTAATTGGCGAATATTTTTCTTCCTGTTGGATGGCGGCAAAAAGACAGCTATCTTCAGGGTCATGTAGCCGCTAGCATCGCGCGCAGTTCATCATTCTCTAAGGATATCTTAATGACGACCCCCCTGGTTATGGCAATGATTGCTGTTGTTGCGTTGGCGTCACAGTGGACGGCTTGGTACACCAAATTACCGGCTATTTTATTTCTTTTGTTGGCAGGGCTTCTTCTGGGGCCGGGTTTTAACCTACTGAGGCCGGATGAGGTTTTTGGCGAGTTACTTTTTCCGTTGATATCGCTGAGTGTCGCAGTCATCCTTTTTGAGGGCAGTTTAACGCTGCGTGTTGAGGAATTAAAACAGCTTGGGACTGTGGTTCATCGTTTGGTGACCTTGGGCGCCTTAGTGAGCTGGCTTGTTGTTAGTTTAGCTGTGCATTATCTATTTGATGCCGGTTGGGGGATAAGCATACTGCTCGGAGCAATCACTGTTGTTACAGGCCCAACAGTCATTGTGCCGCTGTTAAGGACGGTAAGGCCAAGGGCGCAGGTGGCGAATATTTTACGCTGGGAGGGCATTGTTATTGACCCTATCGGTGCATTGTTTGCGGTTGTTGTTTTTGAATTTATCGTAACAGCTTCCGAGGGTCACGCGCTGACGCACAGCATGAAGTTGTTTTTTCTAGTGATATTTTGGGGTTTATTTTTAGGTGGCGCATGCGGCTTTATATTGGGGCAGGTGCTAAAGCGTCGGCTGTTGCCTGAATATCTGTTGAATCTTGCTACATTGACCTTTGTTTTCGCTGTTTTTACTGGCTCAAATGCTTTGGCTCATGAGTCTGGATTGTTAGCCGTCACAGTGATGGGGATGTGGCTGGCTAATACACGAGGCATTCATATTGAGGAAATATTAAACTTCAAAGAAAACCTCACAATCGTATTGATTAGTGGTTTGTTTATTATTCTCGCGGCTCGAATTGATTTCAATCAGTTACTTTTGTTGGGTACTCCTGTGTTGCTGTTGTTATTGGTGCTGCAATTTATTGCTAGGCCATTATCGGTATTGGTGGCAACGGTTAAAACCCCGATAACTTGGCGCGAAAGGGCATTGTTGGCGTGGATTGCGCCGCGTGGAATTGTGGCGGCGGCTGTGTCGGCGATATTCGCATTGCGTTTAGAGGGGGCGGGTGTTCCTGAGGCGGAATTATTAGTACCGATTACTTTCAGTATTATTATTGGCACTGTGTTGCTGCAGAGCTTAACGGCCAGAATGGTTGCAAAAGCACTGGGCGTGGCCGAGTCTGCGCCACGCGGTTATCTCATTATTGGGGCAAATGCTGTGGCGCGAACGCTTGCTAAATCACTTCGCGATTCGGGTTTTCGCGTTTTATTGACGGATTCGAGTTGGGATAATATACGTGCTGCCCGAATGGACGGCTTGGATACCTTCTTTGGGAATCCTGTTTCGGAGTATGCCGATAGAAAGCTCGAGTTGGTCGGTATTGGCCGCTTGTTGTGTCTTTCTCCGCAGCGCGAGCTTAACGTGGTGGCAAGCATGCGCTATCGCTCGGAATTTGGTAAAGAGGAGCTGTTTACTTTGCGCAGCAGTAGTGATGCGCAGTCGACGGAAAAGCATAAAGTCTCTGCCGACCATCGGGGTAATACGCTTTTTCATTCGGATATGACCTACGCAAAGATGGCTAGCTTGCTAAGTAAGGGGGCTGAAATACGTAAAACAAAATTAACCGGTGAGTTTGGTTTCGATGCCTACCTTGCTCAAGGGGAGGGGAGGATCACCCCGCTATACGCGCTGAATCCCAAGGGGCGTTTGTATCTGTTTGTGGAGGGTGGAGATTTAAAGCCTGAGTCGGGCTGGCAGGTATTGGGGTTGGTGGGTGCAGATAAAACCGCTGAAAAGGCCGCTGATAAAGCGGCCGACAAAAAAGCGGTGGCAGCCGAAAAGGCGGGCTAGTTTTAGGGGGTAGGGGAGCTAATTTCTCTATCTCTAAACCCCATTAAATACAATATGGCATCTAGCCCCAGGGTTGATATGGCTTGTTTTGCGCTGGCTTTTACCAGAGGCTTTGCGCGAAAGGCAATGCCTAGACCTGCAATACTCAGCATAGGCAGGTCGTTGGCGCCATCGCCTACGGCGATCACTTGCTCCAGTGAGATGTTTTCCTTTTGTGCGAGCTCTTTAAGCAGCTCGGCTTTTCTTTCACCATTAACAACAGTACCTACAACGCGGCCGGTGACTTTTCCGTTTTCAATTTCAAGCTCGTTGGCAAAAACGTAATCGATGCCTAGTTTGTTTTGCAGGTAGCGACCAAAGTAATTAAAGCCTCCAGAGAGAATGGCGGTTTTATAACCGAGTTTATTTAGCGTTTTTAGTAGGTGCTCGGCACCTTCTGTGATGGGTAATTTGGCAGCGATATCGGCGAGTACACTTTCGTCTAGGCCTTTGAGTAGAGCCATGCGGCGCGCAAAACTCTCGTTAAAATCAATTTGTCCCGTCATGGCTTGCTCGGTGATTTCGGCCACTTGCTCTCCAACACCTTGGGCTTTGGCTAGCTCGTCGATAACCTCTGCTTCAATCAGTGTTGAGTCCATGTCAAAGCATACGAGTCTTCGTGTGCGGCGGTACATGCTATCGGCTTGAAAAGCGATATCAACATCGAGTCGCGAAGCCATTTCTGTAAATGCGGCTTTGAGTTTGCTGGGCGACTGCGGTTCGCCGCGTGCTGAGAACTCCACGCAGGCCTTGGTGTTTCGTTCTTCTTTGGTGTTTTTCAATTCTTCGAATTCAAGCGGAACGCGGCCGGAAAGGCGGCTAATGTTATCGATGTTTAAGCCTTGTTCCGCCATAATACCTGTTAGGCAGGAAAGCTGCTCCGCGGTAATTTGGCGTGCTAGCAGGGTAACGATGTGGCGCTTCTTTCCGTGGTGGCTCACCCATTCGGCATAGCTGTCGAGAGTGATGGGCTGGAATTTTACCTGCATGTCGAGATCGTGCATGGCATAAAGAATTTCTTTTACTGCGGGTGAAGAGTCTTGCTCTGCTGTAAATTCAACCAGCAGGCCCAGAGATAGCGTGTCGTGTATGACAGCTTGGCCAATATCAAGAACGTTGGCGCTATGGCGGGCTAGAATACCTGTAACGGCCGAGGTGACTGCGGGTCTATCGCTGCCTGCTATTGTAATAAGAATAAGTTCGTGCACGATTTTCACTACCAGAATCAAAGTAAGGCGGCATTATACAGGCGAGTAATGTGTGATGTCGCAAAAATCCCTTCAGAGGAAATTATGGGAATTAAAGTTCATGGGCGCTATCTACCGCCTTTATTTTGTGCTGCCGTTGGGGCCGCTGCAGCATTGTTGTTAGCGGCTAGCTTGTGGTGGCTTCAAGGGGCTAAAAGTCATCAGCATTGGAGCGCTGTCTATGGTGAAAATCTCGCAACAATGGCGGCTAAGTCGGCGATTGATGCGACCTTGAATCATGATTTAGTCAGCCTGCAAGTTGTGTTGCAAGATGTGGGGCAAAGTCCTTACGTACTTTTTGCGACGATTCACGATGTCGAAAATAATTTATTGGTGCAATCGGGTGATGCCGTATCGCCACATCAAATGGCCAGTGTGCTTTCGTACTCATCTGCGATAGGTTTTCAGCAAAACATTGCTGGTTATGTCACTGTCCATACAAAGGCTCCGGTGGTCGGGCAGAGAGTTTTGGTCGCATTGATCGTAGTGGCCGGTTTTTTGTGTTTAGTGGCTGTGATGTCAATTTGGGAGGTAAGGGAGCTTGTTTTTGAGAATGCGCGTAATCGTAAAGAGTGTGTGACCCAGTCGTCTGCTGAAGATTTTGGTGATGTTAGTGATATAGGTGATGTGGTTCAGGTGGAGCAGGATCTCGCTTCAGATGCCTTTGTTGTAAGGGCAACGGCGCAAGCGATGTTGGAAATACATGACTATTCTCGGTTGATGCAAACATTGAGTGCGGATTTAGCGGAGCAGGTGAAGCATCAGTTATGTGAAATCGCTGATTTGGCGCTGAGCCTATATGGCGGGCAATGGGCGCGGGCGCCGGAGCTCACGATTCAAGATGGAATGTTGGTAGCGTTATTCCCCAGTGCGCAATCGGAGGATGATGCTTTGCGCACAGCGGCATTTTTCTCGGCGGTTGTTAAGGCGGCGTTTATACCCGCCTGTGTCAAAGCCTCCGTGGGTTCAGTGATCGGTTTACAGGATGAGTTTAACGATTTAGCGTCTAGGCCTGTATCGCCTTTTGCTTTGTATTTGGCTAACGATGAAAATCAGCAAGCCTTGTCGCGGCGCTTAAATATGGTGCGTTTGGATGACTGTTGGTGGCAGTTGGAAAGTTTTGATATTGCGTATCAAAAACTATTGGATAAACAGGTCGAACAATTATTGAGTGAAGTGTAGTTTTCGAGGAGCGGTTACCGAGGCGTGCGCCCCTTTGAGCGCTTTGTTGAGAGGGCCGGCGCCCTCGTCTAATTTAACAAACTATTTTGCCTCGCCCCTTATTCGTTATCGAATTCGTAATTCATGCTGTCCGTTGGGGCCTGTAAGTAAAAGCCTTGGATGTAATGAACCCCAGATTGCCACAGTTTTGAGAGTACGCTGGCGTTTTCAACGAAGGGAACTATCGTGATTTTTTCGATAGTGTGTAGCTCTTTAATTAACTCAGAGAAGCGCGCGCTATTGCCTTCTTGAAGCTCTTGAGTATAGCTGCCATCTATTTTTATGTACTTGGCTGGTACGTGCTGGAGGGCGTTAAGGGGGTTTACGCTGCAGCCAAAGCGACTAATGCATACCGATATTCCCAGGTCAGTGAGTTTTTCGCTGAGTGCTTTTGCCTGTGTAATGTGATCATTGACTTCGGGCTCGGTCATTTGAAACACTAAGCTGTCACAAGGTAATTTGGCGGCTTTAAATGCAATAGATAGCCACTCTGGGAGTGAGTTATCTTTGATTGAAGCATTGCTTAAGTTAATGATTAGGCGAGTGTTGTGGCCGTTGGCGCGGTGAGATGTGAGTGTCTTTAACGCTTCTAAAATAACCCAACGATCAATTTTAGCGGTTAAGCCGATTTCATTGGCAACGTCTAGAAAATCTTCTGGAGTGATTTCGTTACCCTTGCTGTCAAGCATGCGCATAAGCACTTCATAATGCTCTTGTGTTGAGCCGCGCAAGCTAAGAATGGGCTGGAATAGTAGTTTGAATCGCCCGTTATCCAATGCTTTTTGGATTAGCCTTTCTAAGTCTTTATCGCTGCGTGCGGTCGCCTCACCCGCTTCTTGTGGGGGTTCGTACAGTTCGGCCAGTTTGCTTTCGTTTTGTCGTGCTAGCTCGCCGGCTTTGAGTGCGTGCATTATTGGCGTGTCTGGCGTTGTTGTTGTTTCGCTGAACAACCCTGCGCCCACAAAAAATTGAAACTGTAAGCTGGAGCCGTCGATATCGATGTAATATTCGCGCAAACGAGCGCAAATATTTTCGGCTATTTCAAGTGCGGCATTGGCTTGCGTATTGGCAATAAGAAGAAGAAAAGCATTGCCTCCAAATTGGCAAGCGACCGAACCTTCTGGGCACAAGGTTTTTAAGTAATTACCAATATTTTTCAGCGTGCGGTCGGCGGCCAGCGCCCCGACTTTTTGTACCACGGTGGGCAGGAATTGATCGATTTCTATATGAATGACGGCGCCTGTTTGTTCGTTCTCGGCGGCAACATCCAGCGATCGATACATCTTCTCGACAAACGTATTACGGTCTAGCAGGTTGCTACTCGATTCCGAGTTTTTGGTGCTTGGTGTACTGCTTTCGCTAGCTTGGCTTTTGCCTACTCCTGGGACTAATAGTTGAATGCAGGTTTCGTCATCAAAGCTGGCAAGACTGATGTCAACGTTAATCGCTTTGCTAGTGCCGTTTTCGCTGAGGACTTTAAACGCAAGGACTTGGGTGTCGAGCATGTTGCCCTTTGTTGCCACATCTTTTAAAAAGTCGCGGAGTATTTCTTGGTCGCTAGGATCGATGATATCGATAATAGGCATGCATTCCAAATCATCTCTGTCGGCATAACCCAGTAATTGTGCGAAGCTCTCATTGGTGTATAAAAACATACCATCTTCGACGAATGCGATTGCATCTTTAGAGCTATCGAGTAGTTGCTGATTGCGGCGCTCTACATCTTTGAGTTTGCGTTGGGCGTAACGGCTTTGGCTGCGGTATTCTCGGTTTTCGAGTTCGCGGCTGATCACTTGAAGCAGGTGCTGATCTTCGTCTACCAACAAAACATCAGTGGCGCCTTTCTTAATTCCATCGACAATAGCTAGGCTACCTGCTTTGTCGGTAAGCAGTACCATCGGTACGTCTTTATTGAGCTTGCGAATTTGCTTGAGGGCTGTCTCTGGTGTGAGGTTGGTGGTGTCGGCATGCCCAATCAAAAGGTCCCAGCTGCGCTCCTGTAGCACTTTTACTAGGGCCTCTTCGCTTTCTACGTGTTGTGCGTCAGGTGTTTTCCCAGCGTTGGTGAGCATGCTGGCAAGGCGGTTGGCCTCGTCGCGTGAGTCATTCAATATCAATAAACGAATTGGAGTGTTGGCGTTCATACCGCTCTGCTTTAATAGGTTTCTGGTTTGCTTATATAGCAAGCCACTTGTGACTTTGAGTGTTTTCGTATTGTTATTTTTTTACCGATAGCTGCAGTGTTAAAGTCTAGTCGGAGCTTATAAACGGCACACCTCTAAGATGACCGCCTTACGAAATGCCACAGAGTGTACTCAATTGCTGGCATTCAGGCCAGTGCTGCGTCTGAATGAAGTCGTATAGGAGTATTATAACCGGGATACTGGTAGGGTGCTTACAGCGCATGCTGTGTTTTATTTGAAACCTCTTTTTCGTTGGCTAGCTCTAGATTAAAAGCTTTGGCTTTACCTGTAGTGAGTTGGCAGCTTGCAAGTTTGGCAAGGGAGGGTTTTGAGCTGCAATCCAGCTTTAGCTTAATCTTTGTGTTTTCGTCAAAGAGAATATTTGCAGTGAGTAGGCCTGAGCCCTTTTGTGGTGGTGAGTTGGGGAAGGTAAATGCGCGCATAAAATCGGAGTAACCCCCGTCATCATAGTTGCAGGATGCAGCCACGGCTTGAGGTTTGGTGCTGACTAATTGAACCCCGATTAGCGAGTGACTTTTGAGTTTTCTTATCCAACGTATTACACCAAGACTCCAATCTCTTTTGGCGTGCTCACGAATAGCGATGACATCGCCGGCATCAATACGTACGGGCTGCGTACCTTCCCACAACAAGCAATAGCCGTCTTTACTGATGTTTTGCGTGATAACGCGCAATGGTGCGGCTGGATTGGAGGCGCTGCTTGAGGCTTTTGCGCTGGCAGCAGGTGTTAATGCGCCCAATAAGTTGGAAAGTCCAGAGAGCCCGCTCGGTTTCTTGTTGGTGTCGGTGCGTTTTTGTTCGCCTAAAAATTCACTAAAGTCATTGAAACCGCTGAGTTTACTGTGGCACTGCTGGAAGCCAACAACAATTTCGGCTGTATGCTCGCTGGCGTGGCGATTGCTGGTTCTGGCAATGTTCCGGCCCCAGGCATTTTCAAGGTGGAGTGTGGTCGGAGAGCTGAGCTCTGGTGGGATAGAAATCTCGGCGTCTAGCCCAATAAGGCTGGCCTCGCCTTCAAGAAGATTGGCTAATTGTTGTGTCAGTACTGAAAAATCGACGTGTAAAATTCGCCCGGTTTCTGGGGCCGCTTTGCGCTCGGTCAGCATGGGCGGGTTATTGGATGACAGGTCGATCCAGAACGTTGCTGGTGTTGGAGACGTTTTAAGGATCTGTGCCCAAGAAGCTAGAGCGTTAAAGGTGTGGCTCATATCGACTTGAGTCAATTGATTAAGGCGGGCGCCTCCCAGTGCGATCATTCTTAAATAGCAATGAAGCGGTGTTGCAGGGCTAAGGCCTGAAAATTGAGGTTTGACTAAAAGTTGACCGACTTTTAGATGTTCTGCGATTTGAATAAAGCCGTTTGCGTAGCGCCAAATAACTGGAGATGCTTGGCTATAAAGCTGAAGATTGCGAAGTTGCATTAAGGCTAGGCATTGTAAGCCGTTAAACAGGGCTTCTGCTGCGGTGGCCTGTTGCGTTTGCTTTAATTTTTTCTCGGCACACAAGTCCTGCAGGATAAGGAAATAGCCCGTAGCCAGCCCTTTGAGTATTGTTTGTCCTAATACGGCAGCTTTTTGCGCGTTTTGAGGTAAAGCAAGCGGTTGATTTAAAAAGGCTTTGCCCAGTGAGATGGTGCAGGGGTATGCCGCAAGAAACAAGCTGTCCAGCATGCTTTTCCTTTCGCCTAATGTGGTTCTAAGGCGAAGAACTTGGGGGATAGCTTGATACAGGTGGCCACAGGTTTGAACGATTTGCGTTGTTTTAAGGCTGTCGACCCAGTCGGTGACGCGACTCGATTTATTGCTTGCGCAAAAAGCGAGCAGTTCGATGTCCTGTGTTGGGAGTTCAAGCGCTTTTAGCAGGGCTTGCACATCTATCTCGTGAGTCATTTAAATGCCTTAAAATTATTATCCCTTTTGCTCTTCGCAAAAAGCCGTGTTGTTTTTTTCGGGATTCCATTCCAAACCAAGAAGCACTTTTTTACGTATGCGTAAAGCGCGTCATTCTGGTTTTGTGAAGTTGGCCATTATAACGATATCTACGCCAACTAAAAGATACTTGTCTTATTGGGTTTGTGCGGTATTTCTCGTACAAGTTTAGGGACAAGAAAGCCTGGTAGTACGGCTAGCATTTGTTGGTGTATGGCAATAGCGTCTTTTTCGGGGGTATCGAAATGCGCCGCGCCTTTTACTTTATCCATAAGGTGTAAATAGTAGGGTAAGGCGCCCGCGTCAAATAGTTGTTCGCTTAATTCAATCAAAATGTCGCTTGTGTCGTTAATACCGGCCAATAGCACCGATTGGTTCAGTAATGTGATACCCGCTTGTTTGATGTACTGAAGCGCTTCGCGAACGCTTGAGTCTATCTCATTGGGGTGATTGCAGTGGATGACCATTACGGCGTTGAGCCGGCTGGTGGCTAGCCGATCGATGAATGCGGATGTTATACGTTTCGGTAATACAATGGGTAGGCGGCTGTGAAAACGGATGCGCGTGATGTGGGGGATATCTTCGATTTGACTAATCAGCCAGCTGAGTTGCGTATCCCCAAGCACCAGTGGGTCGCCGCCACTAAAAATCACTTCGTTAATACTGGTGTCGTTGCGTATATAGTTGAGCGAATCGAGCCATTGCTGCCGACTTGGGCTGTTGCTTTGGTAGTCAAAGCTGCGGCGGAAGCAATAGCGGCAGTTGATGGCGCACTGGCCGGCCGAGATAAGAAGCACGCGACCATGGTATTTGTGAATAATGCCTTGTGCGGGGTTGTGCTGGTGTTCGGCTAGTGGGTCGTCGGAGTAGCCCTCAGGGGTGTCATTTTCAGCTTGTAGAGGCAGTACTTGGAGAAGTAAAGGGTCGTTAATGTCTCTCTTTTTCATTCTTGTAAGGAACGGCCGCGTTACACGAACGCTAAAAAGTGAGCCCCCCTGATAAGCGCTGGGAAGGTATTCCTCGGGGAGTTCTAGCGCTTCAAAAAGTGCTTTGGGGCAAGTTATTAAGCTTTTTAGCTCTTCTTGCCAGTTGGGGGTATACGCAGCCTGCTGTGTTCGGGGTATCATACGCGCCTTTTTATTTATGCAACGAATCCTGAAGAGGAAGTGAAATGGCTGACTATTCTACCAACGAATTTCGCAGTGGGCTTAAAGTTATGCTCGATGGCGATCCCTGTACGATTGTAGAAAACGAATTTGTTAAACCGGGTAAAGGGCAGGCGTTTAGCCGTGTTCGCTTGCGTAACCTACGTTCTGGGCGCGTTTGGGAGCGTACTTTTAAGTCTGGAGAAAAGATTGAAGCGGCAGATGTTATGGATCAAGATATGGAGTATCTCTATAGCGATGGCGAATTCTTCCATTTTATGGATCCGCAAAGCTTTGAGCAGTTTCCGGCTGATTTGACAGCTGTTGGCGATACGGCTAAGTGGCTAAAAGAGCAGGATGTCTGTGTGGTGACGCTATTCAATGGCGCGCCATTGGCTGTCACGGCGCCTAACCATGTAGAGCTCGAAATTGCCGAAACAGATCCAGGTTTGAAAGGCGATACAGCTCAGGGCGGCACTAAGCCAGCGACTTTAACAACGGGCGCTGTGGTGAAAGTTCCCTTGTTCTTGGTGACCGGTGAAATTATTAAGGTCGATACTCGTACCGGAGAGTATTTGGGGCGCGCGAGCTCTAAATAGTCTTTTTCCTTACCAAAAAAGGCCAGGTAACCCTGGCCTTTTTTGTGTCTGTTGTATTTTAAAAAGCCAAGTTGTAAAAGGTGTTGAGCGAATGGGTGATGCAGTAAAGTGTTTGCAAGCTAGAGCTGAGCTAATGCATAAAATTCGAGATTATTTTTTTCGGCATCAGGTCATGGAAGTTGATGTTCCCGCTTTGTCAAAATATACCGTAACGGATGTTCATTTAGGTGGGCTGCCTGTGAACGTTAATGGTACGCAGTATTTTTTGCAAACATCGCCAGAATATTATATGAAACAATTATTGGCTAAGGGTTCCGGCAGTATTTTTAATTTAGCAAAAGCTTACCGCGCGGACGAGGTAGGGAGAAAACATCAGCCCGAATTCACCATGCTCGAATGGTACCGTTTGGGTTTTGATGATAAGGCATTAATGACCGACCTTGAATTATTGTTACAAGCATTGGGCTGTAAGGCGGTTGTTAGTCGCGTGGCTTATCGCGATATTTTTATGCAGTACACGGGTATCAATCCGATGGTTGCGAATGTTGATGAGCTTTCTCATTATGCTAAAAAAAACTTGGGAATATCGTGGAATGACGATTCGGTGAGTACATGGTTGGATGTTATTTTTAGTTTGTCTGTGGAGCCTAACTTGAGCGCCCCGACCATTGTTTATGATTTCCCTGCGGCGCAATGCGCATTAGCAAAGTTGGCGAAAAACAAGCAGGGTGAAAGAGTGGCCAAACGTTTTGAATTGTATTGGCAAGGGGTTGAGTTAGCGAATGGCTATTGGGAGCTGACCTGCCCCATAGAGCAGCGTAAACGTTTTGAGCACGACAATTATCTTCGCCTGCAGAGCGGCTTGTCGGAAATTCCCATTAATCCGAATTTAATGGCAGAGCTAGATTCTGGTTTGCCT
>NZ_CEXWTU010000038.1:0-27591 GCF_982758155.1 Marinagarivorans sp.
TTACCTCTAGTACCTCTAGTACCTCTAGTACCTCTAGTACCTCTAGTTCAGAAAACTCTAACGATAACTGGAAGCTACCTGACGGAAGTGATGGCCCAGGATTCTATCCTGCAAAAAGATCACAAATTGATGATTCAATTAAAGAATATCAGCATTGCTTTAACAACGAATCACCTTCTGTAAAAGAATATTTTGACACTCTTTCTTTAGACTTAGACTTAGACTTAGACTTGGACGAGGAAAGGAGAGCGATATTACGCCCTAAAGTTATGGTTGAACTATCTTGGGAGCGATTCAATGTCGCACATGTAATACTTGCCATAACGTCGGCCGCTGAAACGGGCATGGCATTACCATTTAAAGTGGACCTTTATTTGAATGCTTACTTTGATGGGGCCCGGCGGTTTGTAAAACACAGTACCGGCGATGAAGAGGGGGCATATAAAAGCCTTATCAAAAAAAGTTTAATAGGCTCCTGTCGGGGCGAAAATTATACAGACGATAATGGATTTAGGGATTGTATTAATCAACTGGTTGAGGCCTACAGCAGCTTGGAGTTAAAGGATTCAAGCTCTGGTACGTTTTCTAACTACCTAATACCGTTTGAGGATACCAGTGAAGATAGAGATATCGCACAATTTCTTATGCGAAATGGTGTTCGACTTCAAGACCTTTATTATAAATATTATTATCGTGAAGCCCGTGAGTTGCGAAGATTAATTACTGAAAAATCTGATTCTGAAAAATCTGATTCTGGGAAATCTGAAATAGAATGGACCAAGATAAAGTTGTGCAAAGTGGTATCTGAAAATAAAACGAAAGAGGAAAAGGAAAAGGAAAAGGAAACGGAAAAGGAAAAGGAAAAGGAAACGGAAATAACTTTCAAACTTGACCGTCCGCAGCTTGAAGAACTTTGCCAAGCTAATGAGATCGCGGAGGCAAAAACAGAGCAGAATAAACAAAAACAAGAAAAGAAAGTTGGCCTAAGACCCATACCATTCCTTGGCCGTTTCATGGAGAAATTTGCGCAGGTTCATATGGATGAGCGTTTAGATATTGTACGCAAAATTGCTAAAGGGGTGGAATATTCCGATAGCTCCATACGCAGTCCATCAGGGTATTTGCAATATCCCGAGCTTTGGTATTGGGAACTACAAAGTCTTCGTATGGAGGAAGACCTTCGGTCAATTATATCTAATCTATTTATTAGCGGTTACCCGTCGGTACCTACAGCTGTTCGTATTAAAGAAGAGTTCTTGAAGGATGATTCTCGCCTTCAAGCTTTGATATATGAATGGCTTCGAGATTATTGGGTGATTTGTATGGAGCAAGGCCTGTTTCCCGCGAGCGAAGAAGAGGATAAGAATAATAAAGGCTTAGCTGCAAGAAAAATATTGTTGGATGAATACCTTGATCACCACAAGTACCTTTCTGAGGAGAGCCGCCAGTATTTACAGAATCATATTGCAAAAAATCGAAATATTTTTGAATGGATCGAAAAGGTTAAAAACAAGCGCTCCTTGGTAGCTGAGCTGGCCGATAGCCTTTTACATGTACAATATGATTCGTTATGGAAAACAATTGCACACCTCGAAAAGGTTGAGCGTCATTCAGTACCAATTACCGAGCTAACGCGAAACGATTATCGTCGTTTTCAGTTGGTAAGCCGCCCCAAAGTGCAAGCGGGTATTCAAATTACTGAAATGTTGCCTGCGTCGCGTGATGATCTGGTCTCTATGGCCATTAATGAAGGCGGCGTTATGGCGGATATTGCAGGGCAAATTAATGCCAATGCAGCATACGATATCAGCGCATTAAAGGCGCTAGGTGATTTATTTTCTGAGCGCGATGAGGCGCCACCGGTTGCGACCGATGGCGCCCCTGCGGTTACTGAAGCTTCTCGTGTTGAAGAGGCTAAACGGCTTTTGAGCCAGTTTAAATATAGGGATAAACTTGAAACGAATGACTATGGCGCCAGCGGTCGTGCCGAGGCGAATATGTTTGGTACCGCAAAAGCTGCTATGGCGTATTCGAAACGTCGCGAATATTTAGATGCGGCGATTACGGCTGCGGGCCGTGGCGATAATTTTGCAAAGTGGGTGGTCCGCAAAAGTGATCTGCGAAGTGATAAAGCCGGAACAGACAAAAAGAAACTAGCTGCAGCTGCACATAGTGGTTTCCCCAATGGTGATCAACCTTTCAACCTACTCGTTAAAGTACCGCGGGAGTCAGTACAAAAAGATTGGCGGGGCAATGAATACATACTGTTTAATAGTATGTATGCCGCCACTAAGCGCAGATCGCTGTGGAAGGATATGGGCTGGCTGGGGGGGGGGATGAAAGCCGGAGCATCGATAGTTAACCCTTCTGCATGGGCAACGATTGAAGAAAGTGCAGTGGCAACTGTTTTCCCCTTTAAGTGGGATGCCAAGAGTGAAAGCGATCAGCCGGAACTTGTGAGGGAGCCAAATATATTAGGCGGGGTTATTTTTCTTGATGATACCCATAAAATTCCTTACGGAGATATAAAAGCCCTACTTGAGGCGGAATCGGCTTTTGTAAAAGCGACCCGCGAAGCACAAAGTAGTACTTTAAGTTCAGCCGTGACCACATTGGGGGAGCAGAAGAAGGCGCTACGTGAAAACGTGAATAAAAACCTGCAGTTACAGCGTGAAGAGCAGGTGTCGAAACGAGACAAGCTTGAGGAGCGTATTAAAGCCTTAGAGGCGCAACTCGCTGCCCCAAAACCACCACTAGAAACAACCGAGGGCGAAGCGGAAAGCGCAGTCGAGTAGTTGGCTGTTTTGTAACTGTTCAAATACGGAGAAATAAATGGGCTAACTGACTATTTTCTGGGGCCTTCAAGTCTACTGTACACCGGGTTCGCAGAAAACGGTCAATTGGCTTTCTGAGAGTATGTCAGCTAGAGCTCGCCGGCTAGAATAGTTACGGGGTACAACCTTAAAAATCGCGTAAACTTTGATGATCTAACTGCGGTTTTTAGGGGCATTAGCTCATAATGTTATTTTCCTTTTATTCAGGGTTATGTCACCCTGAATAAAAGCTTACTTCGGCGTTTATAAATTTGTGGATTGTTAAATGATTTATTGTCATATACGACAGATGATTTTTTTTATCTTTGTTAGCATTTTTTTGGTGTCCTGTTCTGGGTTGCCAAGCAAGTCAAATTCAAGTGCAGGTACCTTATCTATTGATAGCTACTTCGAGCATTTGCGGGGTGATGAAGAGAGGCTACGACAGTTTTTTTTACAAATGCCGAAGGGAGGGGATATTCATCACCACTTGAGCGGTTCGATTCAAGCTGAGGATATTTTCGACTTAGCCAGAACTAAGAATTTAGCGGTCAGATTACAAGATGGGCAATTGTGCAACCTACCTTGTGAAGATGGTGTGGCGATTCATGAACTGGTAGGTAGGCCTGACACTCAGCATGAACTGTTTAACTTTTGGACCGTTCGGGGGTTTAGTGAAAGTGATTTTCCTGTTGCCGATCACTTTTTTAATGCCTTCAATAAAATAAAGCCAGCGTTACTTGGGAGTGAAGGGGAGTTATTACGCCGCTTACGTAATCAGGCTGCCGCCGACAATATTCAGTACCTAGAGACTATGGTGCGTGTGCCGGTACTACAAAAGCAGGCTGCTCGCCTACAAGCTGATAATCCTTGGTCAAGTAATCTTGCGGTTCAATATAAGCATTTGATGGCTGCAGGCATTGAAGCTATTGCGGCAAAAAATGCAGAGGCGTTAGAGGGGTTTATACACGATTCAGAGCATTTACTTAGATGTGGTTATGGTGATGAAGCACCGGGTTGTGGTGTGGCAGTGAAAATACTCAGTTACGGCAACAGAATGAAGCCTTTACCCGTTATATGGAGTGAATTAGTTTTAGCATTTGAAACCGCTAATCAGTCGAAAGAAGTGGTGGGTGTAAATATGGTTGCAGCAGAGCACGATGCCAGTGCATTACAACACTACTCCATACAGATGGAAATGTTTAATTTTCTGCGTAAGAAATATCCTAACGTTAACCTATCGTTACATGCCGGAGAGCTTATACCAGGCTTAGTTCCGAACGAGAACGACTTGTCTTTCCATATCTCGCTTGCAGTACGTCAAGCAGGTGTACATCGCTTAGGTCATGGTGTGAGTATTCTTCGAGAAAGTGATGCCCAAAAAACCTTAGAGTTGATGGCCAAGCAAGATATTGCTATTGAGATTTTATTGCGTAGTAATGAAGTTATTTTGGGTGTAAAAAACTATAAACACCCTATTTTGGAGTATTTCGAAGCCGGGGTGCCTATTGTAATTGCAACTGATGATGAGGGCATTTTTGACTCCAAGCTTATTCATCAATACGTTTTATTAGCACAGCGATATCCTCAGATTAAATATCAAAATATTAAGAATATGGTACGAAATAGTCTTGAGTATAGTTTTTTACCGGGTGCAGGCTTGCATATTCCAGGCAAGGGCTATCGTGAGCGGGTTTCGGAATGTCAAAAATTAAGCTCGCAGCGGTGTAATAACTATGTCAAAACTAATACTAAAGCGTTCATGCAACAACGGCTGGAGCTAGCTTTGGCGGAATTTGAAATCCACATAGCGCAATTAAATCCTTAGAGCTGATGCGTGGCCTGTCTTTTAGTAATAAATAGCGGGACAGGCTCTCGCTTTCAGCAGTTTTAGCTATTAAACTGATATTTTTATTCTCAAATTAATTGAAAAAATCAATAACACCAACCGCCAAGGCTATGGCCTAGCGTTTTTTTAGCCTACTCCACCAGCACGCTGACCAGCACTTTTCTGGCCCACTAAATCATTCTTTGCGCAGAGGTTAATCTCCGCGAGAATAAACAATATCGATACCTGTTTGGCAACTGTTGATCCATAAAAAATGGCTGCGGGATATTCGTTAGAGGTTAGCGATCAAAAAAACCGCTAGCGCATTGCGCTAGCGGTTTTTTTGTTCGCCTGAATAGTTTGCGCTAGATATTTACCTGCAACTCAAAGTCCACGTAGCTCTCTTTTTCACTTGAAGGTGAATTGTAATGAAAACACAAGGACAGGCACTCGCTATAAAGCCGTCGGGTATTGGTTTCTCGGGCCCTCATGTGTTGGGAACACGTGTGGAGCGACCATGGATGGCTTGAGCGTGCCAGAGAAATTGATATTCGACGGCGTACATTAGCGGCTTGCAGAAAGTTTAGCGGGACAGGCACTCTAAAAATCACTGATTTTTGGCCCGAAAGCCAGCGCCCTAGACGGGGCTAACCGGAGCGGATATAGAACGACTGCCACTCAGATTAGAAACTGACCAAAGCTTGAGTAATAGGCTTTCACACAACAGGCATTATGCATATACGGCTTGCCGCAATAACTGCCCCTTGAAATGGTGTATTAATGATGCAACTTGCTAAGCTTGCGCGCACAGCTTAAGGACACACACACTCTATATTTTGCTTAAATTTCAACCAGCTCAATCGATGTGTCCACAATAAAAATCTATTAAATCAATAGGTTAGTGCTCTCTAGGTTTGAATGCCGAACTCAAAAAGCCGCTAAAGCTTCACAGCCTTAGCCACGAAATGACCCACCCGACGATGCATAGGCGGCAAGTTGAAACTGAGCAGGAGGCTACCGAGGATTTGCTATTAGGCACGCTTCGTCGTGAAGCGGAAGAAGAATGTTTGGAAGCACGGTATATTAAGCGGGATTACACCCCATGATGAGGCCAAATGTTATGGCAAATATGCATCCGTCTTACAATGAACAACTTGAATCTGAAATACAGCAAGTACCCGATGAGTACTTGCCGGCGTTACTCAATATTGTGCACAGCTTTAGGGTCAGCGTCAGTTTACCCACTGCTACCGAAAGCTTTGAGCAAGGTTGGAAAGAGGCTATGGAAGGTAAGGTACAACCCATCGAAACGCTTTGGGATGGCATTGACGACTAATGGCGCTGTATTACACCCTGAATTTAAGCGCGCACTGCGCAAGTTATCCCGTCGCTATCGTTCTTTACGTGTAGACCTTGGAGCACTGTTATCTCAGCTTGGAGCTGGTGAAAATCCGGGAGATCAGTTGCAGGATAGTCGTTATTTTGCTTTTAAAGTACGTGTTAAAAATAGCGATGCACAAAAAGGAAAAAGCGGCGGTTATCGCGTTATTTACTACATAAGAAATGCAGATCGAACGGTATTAGTCACCTTATATAGCAAGTCGGATCAAGATGATATTCAGTCAAATGATGTGCAGCGCATTATCAATAAATATGAGCAGCTCAGTGAAATAGATTAGGCGTAATCACAGGCAGACCTAAAGATGTAAAAGCTATTTATGGGAGGTTCTAAGCTTCTTCCTCCGCTTGTTACATGGCTTGCTAAAAACACAAGCCCCGCAAGCAAAGCCCTTGGATATCGAAGCGATTAAGGCCAAAAAGTCGCTAAAGCTTCACAGCCTTAGCGGCTTTTTTATGGCCCTAAACTCCCCATCATCTACTTAGCTTGGCCTACTTCATAGCGCTTAACTTGCGTGATGTGCATGCCACTTCAGTTTAGCGGGACAGTCACTCTAAAAATCACTGTTTTTTGCTCCGAAAGCCAGCCCTAGCCTAGCGAACAAAGCTTGAGTAAATAGCGGGACAGGCACTCGCTTTCAGCAGTTTTAGCTATTAAACTGATGTTTTTATTCTCAAATTAATTGAAAAAATCAATAACCGCCAAGGCTATGACCTAGCGGTTTTTTTGTTAGCCTGAATAGTTTGCGCTAGATATTAACCTGCAACTCAAAGTCCACGTAGCTCTCTTTTTCACTTGTAGGTGAATTGTAATCACCATTGGCATAACGTGCGGTAAGGCCTATACGGTTCATAAAAAAGTGTTGATAGCCGATGCCGAGATCGTCGCTGTCATAGCTGCTGTCTGATACCGCATCCCGTGTAAAGTTAACAAACAACTTACTGTTTGGGGTGAAGAATACTGCGCCCTCTAATGTAAGGTGGGTATATTCATCGATGATAAAAAAATCAACATCAAGAAGGTATGATGTATGGCTTTGAGCATTAAATACATGGCGGTAATTAACCCCCAAACCAGTATCATTGTCACGCGTGTTATCGAGTCTAATCAGTCGCCCTGTAATTGCAGAGTTATCTGTAAGGTAAGCTCCCCCACCAATACTTATCATTTTCGCGTCAGAATCACCGTTTGAATAGCTCTGCCCGAGGTCGACGTTGAAAATTCCTTTACCAAATACGCCCCTATAGCCAATGCCTGTTTGGCGGTAATGTTCCTGTTGATCAGAACTGTAATCAAAACCGCTATAGGTTTCTTGTCGTTTGTAAGTCTCTTGTATCATCATATTATAAACAGAGATACTGGAGTTTTTGCTCAGAAAGCCGGCTTCATCTATCGGCGCGGAATCAGTGCTAACGGAGTCAAAATAGAACGCGCCTTCAAGTTGGTAGGCGGTCTCTTCATCGGTATATTCCGAGGCATAGTCGAAGTAGCTGTGCCCCTCTGTAGATTCAATATTACGATAATTTCCCGTAATCTCTGCCCAGTAGTCCGCCGTCGCTGCGGTTGATAAACAGCTAATCACAGCGCCTAAAAGTAATTTCTTCATTTGTTTTTCCTTGATATCCATTTTAAAGCGCCGGCATTCTATAAGATTAGCTCGCGCAGTGCATGATGTATTATATGGGCTCACCCCCTTCGGTAGATAATTTGTGCAACTTGCCGGTTACCTTCGGGTCGATACACGACTGTAACAACGTGTATTGGGCTTAGCTTTTACCGCCCACCTTTCTTTTCAAAATTTGACCTTTAAGGTTCACAGATGAAAACCTCTTCTAAATTTGCGATTGCTGGCGGTGCGCTGGTGGTGGGTGTTGCTTTAATTGCAGCGGTATTTGCTTTAGCGCCAACAGCCAAACCTAAACCGCAACTAGAAGCCGAACCTCTGCTTGCGGCTACGGTTGAGTCTAGCCCCCAAACACACATTATTGATGTCACTACGCAGGGCACTTTAGAGCCAAAGTCACGGGTTACGCTATCCGCTATGGTATCTGGTGAGATAGTAAGTATTCACTCTAATTTTGATATTGGGCGCAAGGTTAAGCGGGGCGAGGTGCTGCTGGAGCTTGATGACAAGGAATACCAGTACCAGCTATCGCGCGCCAAAGCACAGCATGCGAAAGCGGAAGAAGCTCTTGCGCAAGAGCTGGGCAGAGCTTTTCAGGCGAAAAAGGAGTGGCGCGATTTGGGTAACGCTGCAGCCAACGATTTGTTTTTGCGCAAACCACAATTGGCTTCAGCGAAGGCTGCGCTGGCTTCGGCTGAATCGGATGTGGCGCAAGCGGCTTTGAATATTGAGCGTACACACATTAAAGCCCCTTTTACCGGCGTGGTTAGCCAGCGAATGGCCAATGTGGGCCAGTGGGTTTCTGTGGCGATGCCGGTAGCCGAGTTAGTTGATGAAACCCGTGCAACAGTGCCGTTGCGCCTTAACCATAAAGAGCGCGCACTAATCACCATCGGCTCAGCACAACAGCCCGGCGTTCGCTTTACCAGCGGATTGATGGGCGTTAACTCTGTATGGCAGGGCGCAATTACACGCATTGCGCCCGATGTGGGCAGCCTTAACCGGCTGTACACGGTCTATGCCGACTTAACCGCTGAAGGTAATCCGCCTTTTCAGTTTGGTACTTTTGTTACCGCGACCATCGTGGGTAGCCCTATCGATAACGTAGTGAAGCTGCCGCATACCGCGCTGTATACCGGCGCCTGGGTTTACGTGGTAGAGCCAAACAATACGATTACAGTCCACCCGGCTAACGTGCTGCAAAGCAGCCGAGAATTTGTGTGGTTGTTGGCGCCGGTCAACCATAGTGTGCGCTATGTAATACGTGACCAAGCGCTAATGCATGCGGGAATGATCGTAAAGTTAGAAGACACCGCCAGCAAGGGCGCAACACCTCATGAATAGGCTGATTCAGTGGTTTGTGGAAAACCCCATTGCCGCCAACTTGTGCATGGTGATGATTTTACTGGGTGGGTTTTCTAGCTTATTCAAACTGAATAAAGAGGTTTTCCCTGATATTGCGCTGGATATTATTCAGGTGGGCGTGGTTTACCCTGGCGCAGGGCCCAAAGAGGTTGAAACGCAAATTGTGGTGCGGGTTGAGGAAGCCATTGCCAACCTCGATGGTATAGACCGCATTACCAGCGAGGCCCGCGAAGGTTTTGCTAATGTGAGTGTGGAGGCCGTAAAAGGGCAGGATATCCAAGCGCTGCTGAACGATGTGAAAACCCGAGTGGATGCCATTACCACCTTTCCCGCCGATGTTGAGCGGCCGCAGGTTCAGCAGTTAATCGCCAATAAAGAGGTGATGAGCCTGGCGCTTTATGGCGATGCCGGCGAGCTTGAGCTAAAGCGTATTGCCACACAATTGCGCGACGAACTGGGCCTGCTGAATGCGGTATCCCTTGTTACGCTACGCGCCAGCCGCGATGATGAAATAAGCATCGAGGTTTCAGAACATACATTGCGGCAATATCAGCTCACGTTTGACGATATTAGCAACGCGATTGCCACACAATCGTTAGATGTACCCGCCGGCGTGGTTAAAGGCCAAACCGGTAATATTCAAGTACAAACACGCGGCCAAAACTACACCGCCAGCGATTTTTCTAAAGTGGTGGTTAGGGCCGCAGCGGATGGCAGCCAGCTTTACCTTGGCGATATTGCCAACATTCAAGACGGCTTGGCCGAAAAGGATTTGGTGGCTCACTTTAACGGTAAGCCCGCGGTATTCTTGGATATTTTTGTCAGCGATAACCCCGATATTCTCGCCGCGACTTCCGCCGTAAAAGATTACATGCACACCCACGCCAACCAAATTCCTACAACCATGCATATGGCCATTGCACGGGATTGGTCGCTGTTATTCAAAGGCCGCATGAACTTACTCATTACCAATGCCATAAGCGGTTTGCTTTTGGTGTTTTTGGTGCTGATGTTGTTTTTGCGTACCAGCCTTGCGCTATGGGTATCTGCAGGTATTGGCGTGGCGTTTATGGGCGCTATTTGGTTGCTACCTTTTGCCGGCATTAGCATCAACATGGTGAGTATGTTTGCCATGATTTTGGTACTGGGTATTTTGGTCGACGATGCCATTATTGTGGGCGAGAGCGTTTACTCCTCTCACCAACGGGGCCTGCAAGGTAACGCCTGCGCGGCCGGTGGCGCCAAAGCCGTGAGCAAACCCGTTTTATTCGCGGTAGGCAGTACGATTATCTTTTTTGCGCCCATGCTAACGCTGCCCGGTGTGATGGGTGATATGTCTAAACCCATCCCCGTCGTCGTGATCCTGTGTTTGATTTTCTCGCTATTTGAATCGCTACTGATTTTACCTGCCCACTTGGCGCACCTGCGGGAAAAAAAGCCCAGCCGTTATCGGTGGGTACGCGCACTTTCCAACGGTAAACAGTTTTTTGCCAACAAACTGGAGCACTTCTCGCACCACCGCTTTGGCAGTTGGGTGCGCTCTGCCGTTAACAATAGCCCCATTACTTTAGCGCTGTTTCTGTGCGCGTTCTTTTTGAGTGTGGCCGTTGTTAGCAGTGGTTGGGTGCGCGGTAGTTTTATGCCGGTGGTACCGAGTGAGTTTATCGGTTTGACGATAGAGCTACCCGAGGGCAGTGCGTTTGCGCGTACCGAAGCGTTGCTCAAGCGGGTAGAAGATGCCGCTGATGTACTAAAAAGTGACGCCTTTCTGCTTGAAGGTAATCAACAACAACCCTTTATCGAAAGCCTGCAAACTTGGGCCACAGACAATAGCTTACGGGCCACCTTAGCGCTAAAGCCCGCCGAAGAACGCGACCTTAGCACGCAAGCGGTTACACAGCGCTGGCGCGAATTAATTGGCGATGTGCCCGAAGCTGAGAAATTCAACTTGGCGTTTACCATTAACCAAGTGGGCGAAGCGATTGCTTTGCGCTTAAGCGTGGCGAGCGATAACCCCGCCGTTGTTGAGCGCGCCCTAAACAATGTAAAGAGCGCGTTAGCACGCTACCCAGGTGTTTACGATGTGAAAGATAGCTACCAAAGCGCACGCACAGAACTGGAGCTGGACTTAAAAGATGGCGCCGCTACACAGGGCTTTTCGTTACAAAGTATTGCACGGCAAGTGCGGCAGGCTTTTTACGGTGATGAAGTGCAACGGGTGCCGCGTAACGGCGAAGATGTACGCGTAATGGTGCGCTACCCGCGTACAGAGCGCGAAGCGATGGATACCCTAGAAGAGATGTATATTCGGCAAACATCGGCGAACGGGTTGATTGAAGTGCCTATTACCGAAGTAGCAACGCTGAAGTATGTGCCCGGCTATACGACCATTATGCGCGAAGATCGCAAACGCACTTTTACCATTACCGCCGAGGTTCGCAAAGACTCTAACGTAAGCGCAACAAAAATCGTGAGCGATTTAATGGCCTTCAGCAAGCCCAAATGGCAGGCCCAGTATCCGGGGTTTAGCTTGTCGGTGGGCGGCAGTATGGAAAGCGAAAACGAATTTGTGCACGACATTATTGTTAACTTCGTCTTGGCTTTAGTGCTTATTTACGGCTTGTTTTGTGTGGCCTTTAAATCCTATACCGTACCCGCGCTGGTGCTTACCGCCGTGCCTTTTGGTTTTATGGGGGCAGTGATCGGCCATGTGATTATGGGGTTTGAAATTAGTATGATGAGCATTTTGGGCTTTTTAGCCTGTGCTGGCGTGGTCGTGAACGACAATCTTGTATTGCTCGACCGCATTCAGCAGTTACGCCATCAAGGCAAAACTGCTTGGCAATCGGCCGTGCAGGGCGCGCAGGATCGTTTCAGGCCCATTATTTTAACCTCCATTACTACGTTTGCAGGCTTAACGCCCATGCTACTGGAGGAAAGTACACAAGCGCGCTTTCTTGTGCCCATGGCGGTATCGCTTGCGTTTGGCGTGCTGTTTGCCACTGGCGTTACCTTATTGTTAGTCCCCAGCTTGTACTATGGTGGCTCGCGGTTTAAATACTATTGTAAGAATGCGTGGCAAGCACTGTAAGGGCCAAGCGCACTCTCTTGAGCACAAATAACGAAACTGCGACGATTAACCCGCAAACCCGTACGCGCTTGCGCTAAACTTCATCGCAAATAACATAAGAAAGAAGCCCATGCGCAACCTCCCATTCATCGCCACACTTGCTATGGCATTCTCTATCGCACTTTGTGCGCGAGCTGTATCGGCAGCGGACGACGTGCCCGCGAATACTATCGTTGGCTCCAGCGGCAAGAAGATGAAGGTTTCAAACCAAACGCGCGCTAACCCTCAAAAGAAAAAGATCAAAGTCTACAAATATTCAGACGAGGGCACGGCTTCGTTTTCAGACCGCGCCCCAAAAGGCCAAGACTACGAAGTACTGAGCTATAAATGCTTCGCCTGTGATGTGAATTCAAAAATCGATTGGTACAGCATCCGCCTGTACCCCGAAAAATTTGCCGGCACTATCGAGCAAGCATCACAGGAATACGGCGTAGACCCAGCCCTGGTAAGGGCCGTAATCCATGCCGAATCCGCATTCCGCCCCTCCGTTAAAAGCCATGCAGGCGCAGTAGGGTTAATGCAGTTAATGCCCGCGACAGCAGAGGACCTAGGTGTGAGTGATCGCACCGACCCTACGGAAAATATTCATGGCGGGGTGAGGTATCTCGCGTATTTACTCGAGCAGTTTGAAGGGGATATACCTTTAGCCACGGCAGCGTATAATGCTGGCCCAGGCGCAGTGAAGCGCCACGGCGGCATACCACCCTATGCGGAAACAGAAGCTTATGTTGACCGCGTATCCATATTATCCAAGCGCTATGCCGGTATTTAACCCGTAAATATTGCTAACCCATAAACGCTGGGCTTAAGGGACTTTGAGCATGAAAAAACACACTAAAGCGATTCTTTATTCCGTATTAATATTTCCGGGTTCTGGTTTCTTTGTCTTAGGGCAAAAACGCATCGGCTACAGCTTTGCGGCTATAACCTTGGTCTTTTTAACCGCCGCGATGATTGATGCCGCCCATAAAGCCAACAGCATCTCGGACAGCCTTATTCAATCCGTGACCCGTCACGGACTTGTAGACCCACAACTGCTTATCTCGAAGCTCGACACACTGCCAAGCTTTATTCGAGAACAGATTTTAATTACCCCAGGGCTGCTACCCGAATGGTTAAGCACCCTCAGTAATTATGGCCTACTCTTGATTTGGGCCGCCGGTATTGCTGGGCTTTGGGCTATTAGGCCTAGCCTTCCAGCCACGAAGACTAAACCGCAGGCATAGTCTTTCAAACAATTTTCACCACCACTCGTAAACAGACTTGTGTTTACAATTTCGTTGTAATTTTAATAAAAAAGGAACACACATGGAATCTGATAACCAGGCAGCACCGGTTACACCCGCGCCAGCTCGATCACTCGCCTTCGAATTTCGCGGCGACGGTATGGAGTATTTTAAAATTTGGATTGTAAACATCCTACTAACAATTGTGACGCTGGGTATTTATTCGGCCTGGGCAACCGTACGTAACAATCGCTATTTTTATTCGAACCTTTATTTAGATGATACAAACTTTCGCTACTTAGCTGAGCCACTGACTATTCTAAAAGGCCGATTGATTGCTATAGCAGCCTTCATAGTATTTTCTATTGTGACAGAAATGCTACCTATAATTGGGGCAATTCTTGCCATAGCGCTATTAATAGCCATCCCTTATTTCATTAACCAATCAATGAAATTTAAAATGCGCATGTCAGCCTATAAAAATATTCAATTTCGATTTCATGGTAGTTACGGCGAAGCGGCAATGGTCTTCTTTGTGTGGCCCATTTTAGGCATGTTAACCCTCGGCATTCTGTACCCTTTGGCCTTACTTAAAATGAATGAATACCTTACTCGTAATTCGGCCTATGGCACCACTAAGTTTGAATTCAATGCCACTTACGGCCAATACGGTATGGTTTTCTTAATCGCTATTGGTATTTTCATAGTATGCGGTATTCCCATGTTTTTAATTACGATGTTTATACCGCAGTTATCGATAATTGTGCCGTTTGCTTATATGGCCGTTTATTTTGGTGTTATCGTATTTTTTATGACCTCGATGCTCAATATTTTTTATAGCAGTTTGAGCATTAAGGGCAATCAATTTTCAGCTAGCCTAACAATGCCGGCGCTCACAATTGTGTTATTAAAAAATATATTCTTCATTGTAATCACGGCAGGCCTTTACCTCCCGGCAGCCAAAGTACGCATGACAAAATATATTGCCGAAAACATTACATTAGAAGCTACCGATTCGTTAGATAACTTTGCCGCCGCCGAAAAAGAAGAAATTTCTGCACTGGGTGACGAATTTGGCCAAGCTTTTGATTTTGGTATCTAAATGAGTATTCAAGGTCATTTTTTAGATGGCGTTACCTCCGCGCGCGCACCTGCGCGCCTGGAGGTTGTTCGCGGCTCCGACAATAACTTAGTCAGGCTAACCATTGCCCGCGATAACAACACCGATGAGGTACGCGATCTCAAGTTCAATGAACTCCACATAGAAACTCGCCTAGGCAACACCCCGCGCGAAATTGTAGTTCAAGAAAAGTGCTTGTTTATCAGCGACGATCATTCGGGTATTGATACGTTGACTCAGGCCATTCACCCTCGGCCCAACACGCACGGATTAATGCATCGGTTCGAATCGAATCTATTAATCGTATTCGCAGCACTGGTTTTTTGCGGCTTATTCAGCTGGTTTGGTGTGGTCTACGGTGTACCGAAAGCAGCCAAATACCTCGCCTTTCACATGCCGGACTTTGTACAAGAAAAATCCGGCGGGTCTATATTTATTCTGGATAAAACCCTGTTTAAGCCCTCCGAACTCAGCGACGAAGAAAAAAGCCGTGTTTTAGCGCTCACCGAACCTTACACGCTACAGTTCAAATATCTTCAACCCAAACTGAATTTTAGGTTAGGCATGGGCGCTAATGCCTTTGCATTGCCTAGTGGGGATATTGTCTTTACAGATGATTTTGTCCGTTTAGCCGAGTCGGATGATGAACTACTCGCTGTTTACCTTCATGAATTAGGGCACCTATCCCACAAGCACATGACGCGACGCACACTGCAAGCGGCCATGCTAAGTATTGTTGTGCTGCTAATAACAGGTGATATCGAACAGTTTGATTTAATTGTAGGCTTACCGGCATTGCTCGCCGACTTGTCTTACTCCAGAGACTTCGAGCATGAAGCCGATAGTTTTGCGTTTAATGCCATGCAAGAAAACAACATCCCGCTAGAAAATTTTTCTAACATTATGCAAAGGTTGGAAGATTTTTATTCGGTAGAAGAAGAGCAAGCCGAAAAAGACGACGAGGAAACCGATAGCGATCAATCGTGGCTACACTACTTATCCACACACCCAGGCACACAAGAACGCATTCAACGCGCCAACGCTCTTATTGATACTAACAAATAGAAGGGCAGAAGAACTCTGCACCAAAATACGAGGGAAAAGTTTGGCTGGTGCAGAATGCGATAGATCGTACAAAGAAAAATATTTTTCCACAGGCCATAAACAATAACCCCAGGGTATTAGCCTGAGGTTATTGTTTTGAGCTATCAGAGTATTTTTCACGAAAAACCTTTCACACCAGCCTTAAGTCAAATAGATAAGTGGCACCATTTTTAAATGGTTGCCTATCCTAGATATTCTCTAACCTAAACGGTTTAATAGAAACGCATCATACGATTAACAGCCGCGAGAGTGAAACCATAAGCGTGGCCCAATACCCTCCTGTCTCCACCTCACCCAGCCAGTGATCATATTTTTAGTGTCACAAATGGTTTCTAGGCATGTTCCGCAGGCCGGGATGTAATAATGTATTTTCATCCAATCGGCTTTTATTTCCTGTACATTAATCGTATAGGCATCGCTGTCGCCTTTTATTAAGGCCAAGGTGCTCGAGTCTTTGTTCGGTGTAGATTTTAGTGAATACCCTTCTTTTTTGGGTGTACGAAAAAAAATCGATTCCCTCTTTAGAAGTTCCCCCCAAGACATAAATCCAAGAGGCGTTTTACTTTGTTTTAAGTAACGGCTATTCGTCCAGACGTTTCGCCACGGATTTTCGTTTTGCAATTTGAATTGTAATTTCATCCAACCGGTATCGGCTTGCATTTCCAAAACGGTAAAAGCATTTACCTCGTAACCCACCTCAGGCAAGGAGGTAATCTCAAATGCGCTTACTGTTTCTCCTTGCACATAACGCCCATCAACCACCCAAGCTAGAAAATCGTTGTCGTCTGCATGTGAGAACACCGGAAAGTTAAACCCCGCCCCCCAAAAATCCATTAGATTATAGTACTGCTCAGATTTTGCAGGGAATGGCAGTGTTCCAATAAAACCCAGGCCATAATTTCCCGAGTCGTAAAATGCATTCTCAGGCGCGTCCCCTGATTTAGGGAAGTTATCCATACTGAGAGGGCCCTCAAATTTTGGAGCCTCAGGAAGTAGATCCGAGGCGACTAAGCCGCTACTCGTTAGCAACAGAGTCACTAACAGCAGGAGGGAAGACGCTTTTAGCTGAGAGCGCTGATTACGTTTCAGTAATAACATTATTCGAACCTTATATCGTCGATTAAGTACGGTGGAATAGATAGGGGCACCCCCTAATATTTTACCCAGGCAAACCCTTTTAGCCTTATCGCACATTGGAGCATTGCTGGCACTCGCAGAAGCAGGACAATTACTTTTAAGTTTATGCAATGCTTCTCTAGTTGTTTTTATGTGTCTGCGGTGCTTAATTATTTATTCCCCTTTAGGTTTATTAAGCATGCAGCGTAAATTGCTATGGCGCCCGCCCAAAAGCATAGTGCAGGAAGGTAAATATATTGAAAATCAAAAGAGTGATCACTTTCTTCTCCGCCCCAAAAAGGCATAAAAAAAGCAATTATTGGTGCCACAGCAGGAGGCAAGGGGAAATGTTCGTGAACAGGAAAAATTAGGCTGACCGGAAGCCACAATAAAGACCATAACAATAAAAGATATCTCTTTTTAACCTTTCGTATGTCCACACTCAAAAGCTCTTAGGGGCGAGGTCTGCACTCTATCATCAAGCTAACTCATTGTCTCAGTGATAGCTGTTAGGGTCACACTCGACAACAAGCCGTAAGCTTTGAGAAGGGCAGACCAAAAAGAACGACGAGGAAAAGTTTGGCTGGCGCAGAATGCACTTGATCGTATAAAAATATTTTCCCACAAGCCATTAGCAATAAGCAATAAGCCCAGGATATTAGCCTGAGCTTATTGTGCCACACTCTCCCTAAGGCTTAACCTTAGGCGCCTCGCTCACCCAAAAACCTCCAGCGTTAATCTGCACCCAACCCCATTTAATCCAGCGCATTAGCGCAAACGCTAACCATAGAGACCACAGCAACATCAAGATTCGATAAGCGAACATGGGCAACGATATTACCCAGCCTTGGGGTAATGCAGCTTGGGTTTGGTCTTGGTACCACTGCAAATTAAAAGCGCTGGAGCTGTTGCCAGTAATGTACATTTGCGGGTTAGAAAGCAACGATGAAGGCACGCTGCTAACCAATACCAATAAAGTAATAACAGACAAAACACACAAAAAAATCTGCAACAAATTAAAATTACGTTCATCCGGTAATACCGTTGTACGCCCGCGTAGTGTTAGCGCCACTAGCCATACGGCCACTAATCCCAACACCCAAAAATTAAAAGTAGCCACACCTAAACTAAGCAAAACCCACTCGTACACTTTTAAAGGCGTAAAACCACTTTTTCCCAGTGCAACAGCGATCATTAATACCACGACCAACATCCCCCAAAATAAAATTGCAGGACCTAGCGCAGGGCCGCCCACAAGAAGTACCCAGCGGTCTCTGGGCAAATTGAGTTGTAGGTGAATATTTGCTGCAGGCAGGCCCAAGTTGTAAGCCGGCGTCGGCGTTTTGAGTGCTGCGCCGTGCGGCTCTTGCCACTGTAAAGCAATAGTTTGCTCGCCCGGCACCACCGGAATTTTAAGGCTGTTTTGAGTGTGGCTGATGGGGGTTTCTATGCCATTGATCAATACCTTTTTAAGGCTGGCATTGGCCGGTAGCGGCAGCTCTAGCTGGCTACCAAAAGTGGCGCGCAAGCTTATTTCCAGCTCGGTATCACTCACGCGTTTACCGGGCTGGTAATTTAGAATGACCTCGTCAATGGCCATTTCTCTTCCCGCTGTTGGCGTGGGACGCGTTACAACCACGGTAACGGTTTCGCCGGGGCGTGGCAGCCATAACGGCCATACGTTTTCATTGTTACTGGCAACCTGGGGAATACCCTCGAACTGGCTATGCCAGACTGGCGTGGTGCGAATTCGCCACTCTTCCGTCCACGGCACAGAGGTAGGAGCACTCAATGTTATGCCATTACTGATAGGCAAGTTGCTGCGCCAGCTGACCATGCGTTGGCTGGCACCTAAGCGCACATCCATTTGCCCCGCAGCATTCACCTCGCCATTGGTTGGGGCCTCGCCGGCCAGCAGAGGTATGCTCAAATGAATGGCACCTTCGGCAGGCGCAATGCGACGCACCTCGGTGACTACTGTCCACTCTAAACCCAAATTTAAGCTGCGTTTTACACTAACAAAAGCGGGAATAGGCGCCGGTGTTAAACGTATTTGCTCGGATTGTTTGGTTTTAATCTCGCGCTTTAGCTGGAGGGTTTGACTGGTTTGTTGTGTTGTAGGCAAGCCGCTAAACGTCCAGCCTTGGCCACTAACGCTCACATTTTGTATGGGTAATTGAAAGTTGAGGTTAACTGATTCCTGGCCATTTAAAGGCCCGCTTAACGTCACCCAGTGTCGCCCAGCCGGCAGCAGTGCCCATAACTGGTTAGCTTGGGTTTGCAAACTGATTTTACCGGCACTGGTCACTTGCGTAGGCCACCACTGGGTACTGTTTGCCGGCAGCGGCACGCCCACTGCCTCTTGCAGATTTAACAGTAATTTAACCTTAAGGTTATTGGCATTGGCCTCGACGATAACGCTCTCTATGCCTGCGCAGTGGGGTAAACATTCGGGGGGCGCTAGCAACCGTTGCTCTAAGGTATTGAGCAGCTCTTTATCAATTACCACATTGGCTCTAGCCTGCTCATAGGGTAACCCCGAAAAAAATAGGGCTACCAGCAGTGCGCCGGCAGCTGTTGGTGCACCTGCTGGTGTAGCTGAGATGGGCATTTTACCCGGCCAATGCTGTAGCGGTTGGGTTTGCCAAAAGCGTTTGCCCAATAAGGCGAACAGTGCAGCCACCAAAATAAGCGCCAACCAATGGCCAAGGCGCGTAAGCCAAGGCGGCGAGAAGTACAACCGGGTGGTATCGCTGATGGTGACTGGGCCGCTCCAGTGGGCGCTTGCACTTTGCCACTGCCAGTCGGGCAAGCCTGGGCCTACTTGAATTTTTTGGGCTGGGTTGTAATCCGCTTGGTAGTCGATTTTGCTTTTGCGAATACCGTGAACTACCACTTCTTCAAGCCTATCGCTTGCCATCGACATATCTGGTCGTGCAACCTGTTCTCTAACGATTTTTGCTGAGGTAAAATTGTCCGCAGCGTAAGGGGCTGAGCGGGTGGATTCTAATTGAGGGTATAGTCCCAAGCGCGCCTCTTGCACCATAAATGGCAGCACTATCACTAAAAGGACTGCAAAACTAAACGCCAAGTAGCCAATGAGTACTTGCGCAAAGCGACCTTTAACGAACGGCAGTAAAGCTAAACAAGCCGCCAAGTTTAACCAGCCTAGTAAAGGCGCGTTAGCCCGCTGGTAAACCAGCACAAGCGTAACCAGAGCAAGCAAGCCGGTAGGCCAGTTGACCACCCGCCACAAACTAACGGCAATGACTAATACCAAAAAAATATCCCATAAATTCCAGCGACTTAACCAGGTGCCCTGTACTGAATCGGCGCCGCTAATATGCAGCCCCGCCCAGCCAGGCGGTAAATGAAATGTGGTATCTACCTCACTAAACTCTTGCTGCCAGCCACTAACCGGCAGCGTGGTTTGCCACGGCAGCTCGCTTACCGCGACCAATGCCACTTCGCGCTGGCGTACTTCTACCCCTGCGGGGCCGCCGTCGGTTAAGGCGGTGATGACTTGTGGCTCGCCGTTAAGCTCTGCTTGCATAAGCTGATAGGGTTCGGCGGCCTCTAGCCGCCAGTTTTGATGCATGGTGCCATCTATGGAGTCTTCCACGGTAAAGCCTGTGCCAGCAAAGGCCAGCCATTGAGTTTTGTCCAAGGTAAGATCATTTTCGGCGGGGGTCGGGTCCCCTCGGTGCTGCTCGGTTAGTGCTAAGGTCGTGTTGGGCGTTATTAAATACGCCGGTAGGTCTTGCCAGTGAATGGGCATTTGGGTTTGGCTGCCGTCAATAATGGGCGCACCGTCTAGTTGTACCGTGCGTAAAGTACGCGCCGCCTCAAACACCCACACTTCTTGCGCGGGCCAAAGCGTATTGGTGGGGGTTACGTTAAATTGGGCCAACATTTCGGGGGCATGGGCGAGCAAGGTAATTTGATAGTTGCCGGGTTTTACCTGCAAGCGCAAATTGCCGTTGGGTTCTAGCCGCGCAGGCAGCGGGCTTTGAAACTGGCGCGGGGTAAAGCCGGCCAACAACAATGGCCCAAGAGTCACTTCACGCTCTTGGCCACTCACATGAATTTGCACCTGGGTTTCTAAAATCTGGGGCACGCCATCGACCAAACGGCGAAACACCGTTGCGGTTAACGTATCGGCTTCTTTGGATTGGGGTTTGTTTTGTTCCGGTGTACGCAACCAAACACTGGTGCTGTCGCGCCCCGGCGCTGCAAGGCGCTTACCATTAAGGGTTAGCTGCAACAAACCAATGTGCTGGGGGATGTTAAGTGCAAGCGGTATTTTCGCCCACGTGAACTGCCCCGTCAGTACATGCTGGCCAGCGGGTAAATGCACGTAGGGCACGCCGTTTTTGGTAACAACCGCTAAATAGCCTTGCTGGTTTTTCACCTCTTGCGGCCACAGATTTTTACCGCCGGGCAGCGCCACATCGCTACTGGCAAACACATCGATTTTAAAATTAAAATCTGCACGCTGCGCGGTAACGTTTAGCGCCAAGCTTGCAGGCCATACGCAGGTGCGCTCTTGCTGGCTAATAAAGGGGCAACTGGCATCATCATGTTCGTATAGCACCCACTGTTGCCAAGCCTCTAATTCTGGTGGCAGGTCCAGCGTTTTTGCATGACACAATCCAACCCAAAGCCCCAAAAAAACCAAAACATAGCGCATAGCGTCTCCTTTTCTACATTATTGTTGTTATCGTTTTTGTTGTGGGTAAATCGCTTAACAAAGCGCGGTAAATATACAGCAGCTTTCCTAAGTAAAAATTCTCCACTTACTCATTTTTTTGCATTGTATTGAGCATGACTTATTACAAGGCGGTGGTCGATCAAAACTTAACATATCAACGTCTGGAGGCAGAAGGTAAACACACAAAACGCATTACTGTCCGCATGATAAAAATGATAATCATTTTAAATGCAGTAATACGCGATGGACAGGAATGGAAAATCGTCGGTGTTATCCGCCAACACGCGAGCTAACATAATTGTTATTGAATCAAGAAATATAGAGCTGCGCACTTAGGTCATTTAAGTCTTTGACAAATCACAAGCTGAATTACCTTTCTGCTTAATAAGCTATCCTTCGAAAACCGGGCTTGTTCAACAACGGGATAGATTGCGGCTTCGCGCAATCTATCCTTGTTCGTTTATAATTGCCAAACTATGTCATTTCGTAGTTTTTCAACAACCTCTACCTTAGGGCCTGCTACGGCAGCGTAGACAAAGGTGTTTTTACCAACATATGTACATTTAATTACGGCCCGATTATTACTATAGCTTCCGTAGACATAGGTGCCATTTTTTACTATTTGATTAAAACCAAGAGATTCAAGTATTTCTGTACCCTTCTTCGCACACACTTCAGTAGAAACCTTAAGAATCTTATGGTCAGACCAGATATGAGGGGCAAACTCCTTTTGAATTGTGCGAACTTCAATTTCTTTCTCTTGATGAGTTTCCTTGGCTGTATTGGAGACGCAGCCGCCAAGTAAAATTAAAAAAGCAACAGCAACTAATTTCATTATTTTATTTCTCCTTTTATAACGCTTGGGTAATGTGCGGAAAAACCACAGGTTTTGGAGTCGCATTGACCCACTTGTTATACCGCTACTTTAGCAAGTAAACAACAAACACCTGAGCTTTGGCGACCATTACACCAGGTTCAAATGGCTCTCTTGGGGAGCTTGGCATTGCTAAATCTGCATGAACAATATTTGAAGACTTACCACTAACATCACGAGTTACTTGTAACATATAGCGCTCTTCGCCACGAGTCATGAACTCTGAAATTGAGTATGCATCTCCTAGTTTTTTCCCCTGAGCTGCTGCAAGCCTAGTAGCCCGCTGCTTAGCATCTTTGAGTGCTTTAACCAAAGCATCGTCAGTTAGTGTATTTTGATTTGATACGAGTAGCTTTGTAGATATAGTTTGAGATATTTTAGCCTCCACGAATGCTTTCATAACATCTGAGTATTTCTCTAAATCCCTTAGTTTAATGTCAACATCCCTAGATACGGTGGTTCCATTTGAAACTCTTTTATTATCTACGTATGTATATGATGGGTTAACTCTTAAGGTAGTTGTGGCAATATCTTCGTTAAGAATACCTAACTCTTTGCATATATTTATGAGTATATTCGAGCGTTCATCTACGCTAAATTTTGCCTCACCAAGAACCTCATCTGTTTGGGCTATTTTAATAGAAAACGACATCTCATCAGGTTCAATTTCTATCGTCGCGCTACCTTCAACATATACATGTGGCTTTGATGGAAGAGGGTTTGCTATCACTCCAATCGACATAATGCATAAAATTAAAATTGTGAATACTTTCATAATATCGGTGATTCCTTATTGGACTTAACATCTTATTCACGCTCATGGTCACATATAGGCATATGCCTATATATAGACCAAACAGCCTACAACTATACCTAAATTACTTAATGTAGACATCTTCCAGTATCAGGCTAGTGTCCACATCTAGGCATTTATCCACCCCCATCACAATACGAATGATCTTTGTTATTTACATAGCGTCCCAGCCGTATTGGATAGAAATCTGCTGATGAGTATGTACTCTCAGATAACGACGAATGTTAGCCAGGAATTACCCTCAGCAAAAGCTCAGCCGTCTATTTCTGCCTTACCCTCTAGCGCAGTTTGTACAAGCGCCCCTATAAATATCGCGAAGGGCTTTATGTTTTGGCTTGCACTTGCCTCCTCAAGGGCTGCCATATATTCGTTACGTTTTTTACGTGGCGCAATCGTCCAGGGGTAGTTACCACTGGCCATCCAGCAGTGACGTACCATGAGGTCGCGCTGTTACTGTTACATTATTCCGTGTTCCGTGCTTTGGCGGCCCGGAGCAATAACTGCCTGGGTACTTTCATTTTCTCCGTATGGTGCGCAATTGGCTGCAAAGGCGATAGGCACTAATCCTCACCTTTTAAATGATTAAGGGGCGTGCATGAAATGGCCAAAAGCATGCGCATCTATTATTCGCTTTTTGTGTTGATAAATGACTAGCTATTGCACTTAAAAGGTTAGGGGGGATGATCGAGGAGTAATTACCAAGATAAATAGATCGCGCACACTGTATTTTGACGATGCAATGCAACATCGATCAGCAGAAATAAAAAATTGAATCAACAGGAAGGAATTAACGGGAAAAAAAACCCTGTACCAAAACACGAGGGAAAAGATTGGTTGGTACAGGGTGCGATAGATCGCATAAAAAATAACAATACTTTGAAGGGGGAGCCGTATTGTTAGGTCGGTAGTGCCTCATCCGAAAAACGCCACTACCACTCACCAGAGGTGAGCCAGTATCCATACTTACCTGAGCATGCTCAGAATTCAAAAACCTAGAGCTCTGTTTCTAGACTTCGGTAAAGCTCGACGTACAATTTATTGATGACTTGTGCATTCATCGCATAGGTAGCGTCGGTAATTTGTTTGTGCTGCGCAGCGGTCACAGGCAGGTTAACAGGGCCAAGTGCCCATTCAGAATTATTGATGCCTGTTTCCGCAGTTGCGTACGCCAGGGTTGCTGGCTCAGCGACTTGTGGATTCGTGGCATCAACCTCACCAGCTACAACGCCTTTAGACGCTAGTAAAGCCAGTAGTACAAAAGCAAGCTTGTTCATAATGTTTCTCTCGCATATTTGGTTGATACCTTCATGCAGGTCATTCTGCATGACGGTGCGAAGTGTTACTTCACGTTACATAAGGTAACACAAAACTACGCATACGCAAGAAAATAGTTGTGATCTTTTTGTTACAGTGACAATAAGATCACAATACAGTGATACAAAGGCTTTCAGAGGTGTTTTCTCTAGTACACAAGTACCAAAAACGCCAGATAGAACCGGTAGCAAAGTAGCGATATTGTCACCAAGTGTTACCTTTTGGCGATGTGTTACTTTAATGACACACGGTGACTTTATATACCCAAAGAACCGAAAAACAAGCCGACAGGTGCGCGCCATTACGCATGCACAAGAGTACCCAAGGGCTAAAATTTCAACCTTTTTATCGATTCTGGCGCGACTTAATGCTAGCTAGGTGAGATTTCCACAAATTTACGCTGTATACTTACGCGCGATTTTTTGACAACTCCAATTCGAGTAAAAAGTAATGGCTGACTTATCCCTTTACCGTAATATCGGTATCTTTGCCCACGTTGACGCAGGCAAAACTACCACTACAGAACGTATTTTAAAGCTAACTGGCAAAATCCATAAATTGGGCGAGGTTCACGAAGGTGAATCAACAACCGACTTCATGGAACAGGAAGCCGAGCGCGGAATTACCATCCAATCAGCAGCAGTTAGCTGTTTTTGGGACAATCACCGCTTCAACGTTATTGATACCCCTGGGCACGTTGACTTCACCGTAGAAGTTTACCGTTCACTTAAGGTTCTTGATGGCGGTATCGGCGTATTTTGTGGTTCTGGTGGTGTTGAGCCACAATCAGAAACCAACTGGCGTTACGCTAACGAATCTGAAGTTGCACGTATCATCTTCGTTAACAAACTTGACCGCATGGGCGCAGACTTCATCCGCGTTACCGACCAAGTACAAAAAGTTTTAGGCGCTAAGCCATTAATCATGGTATTGCCTATCGGCCGCGAAGACGAGTTTGTCGGTGTTGTTGACCTTCTTACCCGTAAAGCCCACATTTGGGATGAAACAGGCCAACCCGAAAACTTCGAAATCACCGATATCCCAGCGGATATGGTTGATGACGTAGAAACTTACCGCGAGTTACTTATCGAAACTGCGGTTGAAGTTGATGACGATTTGTTAATGGCTTATATGGAAGGTGAAGAGCCTTCTATTGAAGACATTAATCGCTGTATCCGTACAGGTACTCGCGACTTAACGTTCTTCCCAACTTACTGTGGTTCAGCCTTTAAGAACAAAGGCATGCAGTTGTTGTTAGATGCTGTTGTTTCTTACTTGCCAACCCCTACCGAAGTGGATCCACAAGATCTTACTGACGAAGAGGGTAACGCTAATGGTGAAAAAGCAATCGTTTCTGTTGACCAACCTTTACGCGCACTTGCGTTTAAGATTATGGACGACCGTTTTGGCGCGCTTACTTTTGTTCGCATTTACTCTGGCGTATTGAATAAGGGTGACACCATCCTTAACTCTTTCACCGGTAAAACCGAGCGTGTTGGCCGTATGGTTGAGATGCAAGCCGATGACCGCAATGAAATCGATTATGCTCAAGCTGGCGACATCATCGCGATTGTAGGTATGAAGAACGTGCAAACTGGTCACACCCTGTGTGATCCTAAGCACCCTTGTACGCTTGAAGCGATGGTATTCCCAGAGCCCGTAATCTCAATCGCTGTAGCGCCTAAAGATAAAGGCGGCTCAGAAAAAATGGGTGTTGCGATCGGTAAAATGGTTGCAGAAGACCCTTCTTTCCGTGTTGAAACTGACGAAGATTCAGGCGAAACCATCCTTAAAGGTATGGGCGAACTTCACCTAGATATCAAAGTTGATATTCTTAAGCGTACTTACGGTGTTGAGCTTGTTGTGGGTGAACCACAAGTGGCTTACCGCGAAACCATTACACAAGAAATTGACGACAGCTACACCCACAAGAAACAATCTGGTGGTTCTGGTCAGTTCGGTAAAATCGATTACCGCATCAAGCCCGGCGAGCAAAATACCGGCTTTACCTTTAAGTCTTCTGTTGTGGGCGGTAACGTACCTAAAGAATTCTTCCCTGCTATTGAGAAAGGCTTCAAAGGCATGATGGGTGAAGGTCCTTTAGCGCGCTTCCCTGTACTTGACGTTGAAATTGAGCTTTATGACGGTGGCTTCCACGCCGTCGATTCATCGGCTGTAGCTTTCGAAATCGCCGCGCGCGGTGCTTTCCGTCAATCTATGCCTAAAGCGGGCCCACAATTACTTGAGCCAGTCATGAAAGTTGACGTGTTTACACCAGAAGATCACGTAGGTGATGTTATTGGTGACTTGAACCGTCGTCGCGGCATGATTGCAGGCCAAGAAGCGGGTTTAACCGGTGTTCGCATTAAGTGTGACGTTCCTCTTTCTGAAATGTTTGGTTACATCGGTACCTTGCGTACGATGACTTCTGGTCGTGGTCAGTTCTCTATGGAGTTCTCTCACTACGCGGCATGTCCTTCGCAAGTTGCCGAGAAAGTTATGGCTGCTGCTAAAGCACGTCGCGAAGAAAAAGCGAAAAAGTAAGACTCTTTTTAGTACTGCTATTTTAGTACCGCTAAAAGCCCCCGCTGCGCAAGCAGCAGGGGCTTTTTTTATGCCTATGGGTATTCCCTTGTGAGCACGCCTCCTTGTGTGCACAGCAACCTGCAGCGCACCGCTTTTTCCCTTAGAATAGCGGCCCCATTTCCCGAGTATCACCATGTCACTGATTAAACCCGCGAAAACCTACCTCTGGGTCTGGGGCCTTTGGCTACTGGCATTCTATGCTTTGTGGTTGTGGTTAGTCATTGGCTTGGATTATTGGGCTACCGCGCAAGAACACTGGCCTATGGCCCTGGCTATGGCCTTGGGTAGCTATGCCGCAGGATCCACCCCCATGGGTGGCGGTACAGTCGGTTTCCCCGTGTTAGTACTCCTTTTTGATATGCCCGCAAGCCTAGGCCGCGACTTCAGCTTTGCCGTGCAATCCGTCGGCATGACCAGCGCAGCACTGCTTATTTGGGCACGCCGCCAGCCCTTGGCGCAGGCCATGCTAAAAGGCGCCATGCTCGGCACTCTCGTCGGCACTCCGCTCGGCATATTCTTCTTCGCGCCCTTTGTTCCCGAGCTTTGGATAAAAATCGTGTTTGCCGT
>NZ_CEXWTU010000039.1:0-27516 GCF_982758155.1 Marinagarivorans sp.
CCATAAGCACGTTAACTCTGGGTGGTGGTCGCTTTGCTCCGCCTGTGCGCCTTTGCCGCATATAATCAAATTCAAAGCGAATCACCTCTATAGGGCAGTGCTCTGTAATTGAGGTTGCGATCTTATCCATAAAGACGCTATCCATAGGCGCTCCAGCCCCGTGAGCGAGTATAAGTTTGGCTTTGCTCTGCATGCGGTGGGGGCGGTTTATTAGCACGGGCTTGCCAAATAATGTTTGGTTACACATTGTGTTCACCAAGGGCATAATCTTCTTTACTCAGCAGCTGAATATTTTGGAGTCTTTCATCAAATACAATTAACACTTCTCCTTTCATCACTTGCGGGTGGAGCCGTTCAACTTTTTCTTGGAGATTGAGCTCTTGCTGGCCATAATCGGTACCTTCACGAGTGATAAATTCCTCTAAAATGTTATTGAGTACATCAGGGTTTAGTTGAGATGGGGGGATTATCATGGATTACCTCATAAATTCGAAGGCAGTATGCATCGACAATAAAAAAACGCCAAGAGAGTAGAGCGCTATGCAATTAATTTTAAGTGTAATGAGTGATGATAAACCGGGAGTTGTTCGTGCGGTTGCGAATGCGGTGGCCTTTAACGATGGCAATTGGCTTGATTGTCAAATGAGTCGACTTGGGGGGAAGTTCGCGGGTGTAATTTGTGTAGAGATTGAGGCGGAGCACCGCGCAGGACTAGAAGCGTCTGTAGGCAAGCTATTGGAGCAAGGTATTAATGTTGTTGTAGATGTTGTAGCGTTGCAGGTTGTTGATGAGGGTGAGCGCGCGCGCTTCACATCGAATGCGCCGGATCGTGCAGGTTTGGTTTTGGAGATGTCGCAGGCTTTAGCTGACCGAGGTATCAACTTACTTGAGCTAGCAACGCAGTGCACAAGCATGCCTTACAGTGGTGACCCCTTGTTTTGTGCCGAGGGTGTGATGTTGCTGCCTGCTGGGTTGCCATTTGATGAAGCCTCCAGTGCTTTGGAGGCTGTTGCGGCCGAGCTGGGTATGGATTTCACCCTAGAGGTGTATGAGAGCTAAAAGGCGGTCTTGTCGCCTTTCTTTGTTATATCCTCTTTCTGTGGGCTTTCGTTAGTGTTTTCAGTATCGTTTTCTTCCTGCGCTTGATCGGCTGGCGTTGGGACTACGTCGCCTTCATTGCGAATATATTTGTCGCCATCAAAAAAGAGGGTGAAACGTTTGTCTCGGAGGGTGCCGTCACCACTGCGCCTACTGTAATAATAATCCCAGCGATTCTGGTTGAATGTGTCGATCAGTAAAGGTGAGCCCATAACGAATTGGACTTGTCGCTTAGTCATTCCTAGCTCAAGTTTATCAACATCTTCTTGCTCGATTATGTTGCCTTGCTGAACACTAATGCGATAGACCCATGGGAATTCCAGTGATGAACAGCCCGATAGTGCAAAGCTAAGAAGGGATAAAGACAGTAAGCGCGGAAGCATGAAAACTCTCATTCATAAAAAGTGGACGGATAATACCGGATATTGGGGGGCATTCAAGTCAACAAGTTCCATCGCGGGAGAGAAATATTTGCCAAAAGCTGGTGACTTGCGGTGGCTACCGTTAGAATCGGCTCCAATATTTAAAGGACCTGTTTAATCTTGATCAAATTCGAGTTGAATAAAGGGTCGCGATAAGAAGAGGTTTACATGTCGACTGAGAATCAAGAGTTACGAAAAGTTGGGTTAAAAGTTACCTTGCCGCGCGTAAAGATCTTAAATTTACTGGATCAATCTGAAGATCGCCACATGAGTGCGGAGGATGTTTATAAGGCACTACTTGAAGCTGGCGAAGAGGTTGGCCTTGCAACGGTGTACCGCGTATTAACTCAGTTTGAGCAGGCTGGGCTTGTTGAGCGGCATAACTTCGATGGTGGGCATTCAGTCTTTGAGTTGGACAGTGGTGAACATCATGATCATATGGTGTGCACGGAGTCCGGGCAGGTTTTTGAATTCCATAATGATGAAATCGAGGAGTTGCAGAAGAAGGTCGCGGAAGAGTTGGGCTTTGAATTGACAGGGCATAACTTGGTGCTTTATGGAAAGCCAAAAGCTAAATAAGTCCAGCGTTACAAAGTGAAATCTAGCAGGTGGTATTGTATGCGTTCAGCCTGCTAGATTTTTTGTTAAACGCCCAATTGTATACTTGAGGAGGTTTAAGGGCCGAGGAAAAAATACTTTATCCAATAATACTTGCCTCCTGCTTCCTCAACTGCGTTGCCCAAAGCGTTACATGCCCCGGCATGCGCCCCTTCGAGCGCCTTGCTCAGAAAACAGGCGCCTTCGTCTAATTGGGCAAACTATTATTGCCTCGCCCCTAATCGATCCCTAGCTCTTGCCAAAGGCTGTCAATTTTCTCTTTGACGTTCGCGCTCATAGTTATTGGGGTTCCCCATTCTCGAGTTGTTTCACCCGGCCATTTATTGGTGGCATCCATTCCCATTTTCGAGCCAAGCCCTGCTGTCGGAGAGGCGAAGTCTAGATAATCTATCGGTGTGTTTTCGATAATTGTGGTATCGCGAGCGGGGTCCATCCTTGTAGTGATTGCCCAGATAACATCTTCCCAGTTGCGTGCATCCACGTCGTCATCAGTCACAATAACGAACTTGGTGTACATAAACTGGCGTAAAAAAGACCATACCCCTAGCATTACGCGCTTAGCGTGACCTGGGTATTGTTTTTTTATTGTTACAACAGCCATTCGGTAAGAGCATCCCTCGGGCGGTAGGTAGAAATCAACGATTTCGGGGTACTGTTTTTTAAGTATGGGTACAAAAACTTCGTTCAGTGCTACACCCAGAATGGCGGGTTCATCGGGTGGTCGTCCGGTGTAGGTGCTGTGGTAAATGGGTTTTTTGCGGTGTGTCATCGCCGTTACTGTAAAAACGGGGAATTCTTCTACCTCATTATAGTAGCCTGTATGATCTCCAAAAGGGCCTTCCTGGGCTGTTTCGTTGGGCGCAATATGCCCCTCTAAAATAATTTCTGCACCTGCCGGTACTTGTAGGTCATTGCTGATGCTTTTTGTGACTCTGGTCTTGCTGCCTCTCAGTAATCCTGCAAAAGCGTATTCGCTCAGTGTATCGGGCACCGGTGTTACTGCACCAAGGATTGTGGCTGGATCTGCGCCAAGTGCAACGCTAACAGGGAAGTTTTCGCCTGGGTGGGCTAGCTGCCACTCTCTAAAGTCAAGAGCGCCGCCCCTGTGGCTAAGCCATCGCATAATCAGCTTGTTTTCTGCGATTAGCTGCATTCTGTAAATGCCAAGGTTTTGCCGATCTTTGTCTGGACCTCTTGTGATAACGAGAGGCCAAGTTATTAGGGGGCCTGCGTCACCTGGCCAGCAGGTTTGAATGGGGAGCTTATGTAAGTCGACATCGTCATCCAGTATTTTGACTTCTTGGCAGCTGGCTTGGCTAACAATTTTTGGCCCCATATTAAGGGCCTGCTTGAACAGCGGAAGCTTTTGCCACATATCCTTTAAGCCTTTAGGGGGTTCCGGCTCTTTTAGAAAAGCTAATAATTCGCCGACCTCCTTCAACGCTTCGACACTGGTTTGACCCATGCCTAAGGCAACGCGTTCAGGCGTTCCGAATAGGTTCGCTAGTACGGGTACTGTGTGTCCGACAGGGTTTTCAAAAAGCAGTGCTGGGCCGCCAGCTTTAAGCGTTCGGTCGCAGATTTCTGTCATTTCTAAATTGGGGTCGACGGCATGGGTAATGCGTTTTAGTAATTTTTTTTCTTCAAGTAGCGCGATAAAGTCGCGCAAGTCGTTACAGGCCATGGGAGTCTCTGTGTCATAAAAAACAGAAAAGGGCCTGTTAGGCCCTTAGAGTATATTTTTAAACGCCCGTTTTTTTGGCGATTAATGGGCTGTGCTTATTTACTCTTCATCGAAAGGAAGAACTCATCATTGGTTTTGTGTGCTTTCAGTTTGTCTGATAGGAATTCAGTTGCTGAAATATCTTCCATGTCGTTTAGGATCTTTCTTAGGATCCACATTCTTGAAAGTTCGCCTTCGCTCATAAGAAGATCTTCGCGGCGAGTGCCGGAGCGTCGTATATTGATGGCAGGGTAGATGCGTCTTTCGGCCATTTTACGATCTAGGTGTAATTCCATGTTGCCCGTACCTTTAAACTCTTCATAGATAACTTCATCCATTTTAGAGCCGGTATCAATCAGTGCGGTAGCAACAATAGAAAGACTTCCGCCTTCTTCAATGTTTCGTGCGGCACCAAAAAAGCGTTTGGGTTTTTCTAGGGCGTGGGCATCAACACCACCGGTAAGGACTTTACCTGATGAAGGGATGACGGTGTTGTACGCACGCGCAAGACGGGTCACGGAGTCGAGAAGAATGACAACGTCTTTTTTGTGCTCAACCAGCCGTTTAGCGCGCTCAATAACCATGTCGGCGACTTGTACGTGACGGGCAGGCGGCTCATCAAAGGTTGAGGCCACAACTTCGCCGCGCACGGAGCGTTGCATTTCGGTGACTTCTTCGGGGCGCTCATCAATAAGTAAAACGATTAAGTGACACTCAGGGTTGTTGCGGGTGATCGCCTGAGCGATATTCTGCATCATAATTGTTTTACCCGCTTTTGGCGGTGCGACAATCAGGCCTCGCTGACCTTTTCCTATAGGGGATACCAGGTCAATAATTCGGCCGGTTAAATCTTCGGTTGAGCCATTGCCAACTTCTAGCACCATTCTGTCTTGTGGGAATAATGGTGTTAGGTTTTCGAAAAGAATCTTATTGCGAGAGTTTTCGGGTTTATCAAAATTGATTTCGTTAACTTTTAATAGTGCAAAGTAACGTTCGCCATCTTTGGGTGGGCGAATCTTTCCAGAGATGGTGTCGCCGGTGCGAAGATTGAAGCGGCGAATCTGGCTGGGTGACACATAAATATCGTCTGGGCCGGCCAAATAGGAGGAATCTGCTGATCGAAGAAAGCCAAATCCATCTTGCAGGATTTCTAAAACGCCATCGCCGTAAATGTCTTCGCCGCTTTTGGCGTGACGCTTAAGTAGGTTGAAAATAACGTCTTGTTTGCGCGATCTTGCCAAGCTATCCATGCCGAGAGTCGCGGCCATCTCGATAAGCTCTTCAATAGGCTTTTGCTTGAGGTCGGTAAGACTCATTTGAACGCCGGGTTCACTCTTCTTTTGAGGGGCTTGTTTGGGCCGATTTTGGTGGCGCTGGCGTTGTGGTTTTGCAGGTGCCTCATTGGTGGTTGTGGCTTCGGCTGCTTTTTTTTCGGGTTGATCGCTGGGTGGTGTATTGCAAGATTGCGGCATGATATGTGGTTTTTATCGTAGGGTTTGTCGGCGCCTTAAACATAGACTCTGTTTTGAGGTGATACAAACGTAGGGTTAATTAGAAGTGAGTGTTTTTATTCGAGAATTTGAAATTAACTGTGAGATCTATCGCGCAGCTACTGATGAATAATCAAAAGGGATTGTCTTCAGGAGTGGTTTGCGAGATGCCTAGAATCGGCAGGCATTGCGAGATGGCTTGATCTCAATGAACTTTAGTATAGCGGTAATTGGCAGAGTGTGCAAAAAAGAAAAGGCTTGCCGAGGGCAAGCCTTTGAAAGCATTTAGATTGCAGCATCGATAAATGCTTTAAGTTGCGCTTTTGATAGGGCGCCAACTTTAGTGCTTTCAGCATTGCCGTTTTTGAAAATGGTCAATGTTGGAATGCCACGAATGCCTAATTTGGCTGATGTTTCTTTGTTGGCGTCAACATCCATTTTACAGATCTTGATTTGAGTGCCGTACTCGCCAGCAAGCTCTTCAAGTACAGGAGCGATCATTTTACAGGGACCGCACCAAGGTGCCCAGAAGTCAACCAATACGGGGCCTTCTGCTTGTTTAACTTCTTCTTCAAAGTTAGCGTCGCTTAAAGTAACGATTGCATCGCTCATAGTTTTATCTCCAGAATATGTGTTCAAACCTGCGCAATCATAAGGAGTCGTTTAGCGGCTGACAACCTTAATTTTGGCGGTATTTTTTTTTCAGGGTTAATCGGGCCGAGCGATGCGTATTATCCGAGTATTGTGTAATACGTAGCGACGGTAAATTCTATGTTTAAATCTGTGCTCACGCAAACCTCTGAGCTAGATTAAATTCAGTACGTACTCTAAATAAGGGCAAGTTGTTATTTTCCAAGGCCTGAGAGCTGTTTTAGCAGTTCCGACTGCGCTGACGGTGTGTTAGGTTCTTGTTTTAGTACATAGTTCCCGTCGGGTTGAAGTTCCCAGCGCTGTTGGCCATCATTGATATAAAGCATGAGCTCGTTAAAAACGCGATCGACCATGCTGGAATCTTCGATGGGAAAGCATGTTTCTACGCGCCGATTGAGGTTCCGCTCCATTAGATCAGCACTGGCGCAGTAAACCCGGCTCTTCGCATTAGCAAAATAATACACACGGGTGTGCTCCAAAAAGCGGCCGATAACTGAAAACACACGAATGTTATCGCTGATGTTGGGGATGCCTGTTCGCAGGGAGCACATGCCCCTAATGATTAAGTCCACCGTTACCCCAGCGCGCGATGCTTTGTAAAGTGCTTGTATAACTTTAGGTTCAGTCAGCCCGTTACACTTCAAAATGATATGCGCTGGTTTGCCTTCTAGGGCTACTTTGGCTTCATTTTCGATCATTTTTAGGAGTTGTCTTTTTAGTGTAAATGGCGCATAGATAATTTTATTCATACGCTCAGTTTTACCCATCCCCGTGAGTTGCTGGAAGACTTTGTGCACATCTTCGCAGAGCTCTGGCTCTGCGCTGAGGTAGGAGTAATCCGTGTACAGGCGAGCATTTCCGCTGTGGTAGTTTCCGGTGCCGAGATGGCAATAGCGCTTGAGTACGCCGTTTTCACGTCGCACAATCAAAATCATTTTTGCGTGGGTTTTGTAATCTACGACGCCATAAACCACAACGGCACCAGCCTCTTGAAGGCGGCTAGCGAGTTCTAGGTTTTCCTCTTCATCAAAGCGGGCGCGCAGTTCGACAATTACTGTGACTTCTTTCCCGTTCCGTGCAGCTTCGAGTAGCGCATGCACAACGGCCGATTCATTGCCTGTTCGGTAGAGTGTTTGCTTTATCGCAGCAACGGCTGGGTCTTTAGCGGCTTGGCGTAATAGTTGGATGACGGGGGCGAACGACTGAAATGGGTGGAGTAAGAGAAAGCTGCGCTTAGATATCGCATCGAAAATATTATCTTTGCGTGCGAGTCCTTTGGCTATGCTTGGTGTGAAGGGGGGGAAGAGTAAATCTGCGCGGGCAATAAGGGATGGTAGGCGCATAAGGCGCTTAAGATTTACGGGGCCATTAACACGGTACAGGTGTTCTTCGCTGAGGCCGACTTCTCTCAGTAGGATATCTGTGAGCTCCGTGGGGCAGTTATCGGCAACTTCTAGGCGTACAGCCGTACCGAAGCGTCGAGAATGAAGTTCTCCTTTTAGTGTGATGGCCAGGTCTGCAACGCCCTCTACATCGACATCTAAGTCGGCGTTTCGCGTAATTCGAAACTGGTAACACCCGTTAACCTTCATGCCAGGGAAAAGCTTGTCGGCATGAGCGTGAATCATGGATGACAGGAAAACGAAGTCGTGCCCATTGCCGCTAATGTCGTCGGGTAGGGATATCATTCTTGGGAGTGATCTTGGTGCGGGAAGAATCGCGAGCCCAAGATCGCGGCCGAAGGCGTCTTTGCCTTCTAAATCCACGATAAAGTTAAGACTTTTGTTGACTAGGCGAGGGAATGGATGGGCCGGATCAAGCCCGATAGGGCTGACCAGAGGCAGAATTTCACGGTTAACATAATCTTCTATCCAAAGTTCTTGCTCCTTCGTCCATTGGCTGCGGCGCAAGAACCGAATTCCCTCACAATGCAGTGCCGGGATGATAACTTCGTTTAACACGCGGTATTGTTCATCAACAAGGGTATGCACTGCTTGGCTGATTTGTTGCAGTAGCTCAGCTGTTTGCATGCCGTCTGGGCCAATCACTTCCCGCTCAAAAAGTATGCGCTGCATTAGGCCGGCTACACGGATCTCAAAAAATTCATCCATGTTTGACGCTGAAATTAATAGGTACTTTAGGCGCTCGAGCAATGGGTGAGTCTCTACCAGCGCTTGGGCTAATACGCGTTGGTTAAACTGTAAGTTACTTAATTCACGGTTGATATAGTATTCGTGTTGATCAACGTAGGGTGCATTTTCAGTCGAGGGTGCTGTCGTGGCGATGGGGTGATCGGGATTCGTCATTAGGCTTATTCTTGCGTGTCTATTAATCGGTGCGATTTAAATCACATTCTGCCGTAATAAGGGCCGAGGAAACAATATTTCATCCACTAACGCTTGATCTCGACCTCCTTATCTTCGTTGCTCAAAGCGTTACATGCCCCGGCATGCGCCCCTTTAAGCGCCTCGATAAGAAAGCCGATCTCTTCGCCTAATTGGATAAACTATTATTGCCTCGTCCCTAATGCTGTTGTGCGATATTTAAATTTTCATATATAGCTGCATTATAAAATTCGCTCTATGACAGTTTTGCTATCGGGCATTTGGGGTGAGCAGGGTGAGTGTTGATTGCAGCCTTGTATCAGCAATGGCATTTTGGGCTAAAGGGCCATGCGCCTTAATATACTGCCGCTATTCTCTGCTTTTGTATGAGGGGTTGATGGGGCGAATATCTCATCCACCGACATACGCCTCGGATTAAACCTTGGATTAAATGCCTTGATGGCCCCAAGGCTCGATAACCGGCTTCCCTAAGCCTTTACGCTTAATTGGACAACCTTATTTACCCATATACTCGGTAGAGTATTGTCTAGAGTTTAGCAGTGTTGGTGAGGTGGGTGCGATCTGATGGTGGTTAATCAGTCATTGTGTCATCAAAGCGACTTAGGACGGTGTTTAGGAAGCGAAACCCTAGCGCGGTGGGTCGTATGTAATCATCAATGCTCACGAGCCCTTCTGCTTGAAGCTGCTGGAGCTGTGGCAGTACTGAATTTATTGAGAGTTGTGTGCGCTGCTCAAATAGCGCAGTGGGAACTCCGTCGGGTAGGCGCAGAGCGTTCATCATAAATTCAAGGGGTAATCTATCGGGGGTTACTGTGCTTCGGCCAACAGTCTTGACCTTTTGGGTGTTGAGGTAGTCTGCCGGTAGGCGTGTTTTTCGATAGCGTTCTATATGGCCATCGCGATGAGTGATCTTGCCGTGAGCGCCCGCACCAATTCCGAGGTAATCGCCAAATTGCCAATAATTGATGTTGTGTTTGGCGCGTTGATTATTTTTCGCGTATGCCGAGACTTCATACTGCTGGTAGTCATGCGAAGCCAGCAATGCTTCACCTTGGTCCTGAATATCTGACAGCGTATCTTCATTGGGTAACGCCGGAGGGGAATTATAAAAGATAGTGTTGGGTTCGATGGTTAGTTGATACCAGGATATGTGTTCGGGCTTGAGGTTTATCGCTGTTGTTAAGTCTTGCAGGGCTTCAGTTTCCGTTTGATTGGGAAGGCCGTGCATTAAATCGAGATTAATATTGTTAAAGCCTGCGGCGCGGGCTTTGCTGAAGGCGATCAAGGCTTCATCGTTGGTGTGAATACGGCCTAGCGCTTGTAGATGTTGGCTGTTAAATGATTGCACCCCGATGGATAGTCGGTTGACGCCGGCTTTGCGCAGTGCATTAAAATCGGTGTATTCAGTGGTTCCGGGGTTGGCTTCAAGTGTGATCTCAATATCGTCGGTGAAACCTATCAGTTCTTGTGCGGCAGCAATGATGCGGCCAATCGCTTGAGGGCTGAAAAGGCTAGGTGTGCCACCGCCAAAAAAAATGGACGTCAAAGGTTTTACTGGATAGCTTTCAATATCGGCTGTAAGGTCTTCAATCAGCCGCTCAATATATTGTTGCTCTGGTATTGGCAACACGGAGGTGTGCGAATTGAAATCGCAGTAGGGGCATTTTTTGACACACCATGGAATGTGAACGTATAAGCTGAGTGGAATGTCGTTATTTGCAGGCATTGTAAAAAATCATAAAAAGAACAAGGCGCCATCATACCTTGTCAGGTGCTGTTGGCGGAATTGTTGTTGGGGGACTTATTCATTCCCAAATTTCAGCAGTAGCGCTTGCTCGAGCTGCTCTATTTGGTCGCGAGATTGGGGGCTCAGTTCTGTAATTTCAAAGCCTGCTTCGTTAAAGCTTGGGTTAACGCTAGTGTCCGCGCGGCGCACGATGGCTTTACAGTTTGCGTATAAGTTGGGCTCAAATTCTTCGGGCAGCTCGATTTTTACATTAAATTCGGTTTGTGGTTGCAATGTTTGCTTGGTTAGTAGTAAAAAGCCACACACGTTTATATCAATAATATTGCCGAGTATCTGGTCGTTATCAGCATTCAGTACTTTTAAATAAAGGGCTAGGTTTGTACGTTGTAGTAGTCGGCGGTTATTAATATTGGACATAAGACACCTTTATATATTTATTAAGCGCCCTTAAACCCTAGTTCGTTTCTTTAATGAATGCACGTTTTACGAATGCGGATTACATTGCAGCATCACTTTAACCAATGAGGAGCCCCCATGGGTTTAGTTAAGTATTTTGCAGGTTTGTCACTTGTTGTCGCATCATCATCCGTAATGGCTGGCGCCTATATAGGTGTTGGTGCTGGACAGTCATCGATTGAGAATAACAAGCCAAGCGGAAGTGTTGATTTCGACCCCAAAGAGGTTGACTTGAAGGATAGTGATACAGGGATGAAGGTCTTTGGGGGTTATCGGTTCACCTTGGCGGCGGTAGAGGCTGCTTATATTGATTTCGGGCGTATTGAGGGTAACGGCGGGGAATATGTCGAAGTGAGTGGCTTTAGTGGCTTTGGCATGCTGCACCTTGGTATAGGTCCTGCGAGCCTCTTTGGTAAAGTTGGTGGTTTTATGTGGGAGAGTGAAGCATCAATTGATAATCTTCGTGATAAGAAAGATGGGTACGACTTGGCGTATGGCATTGGCGCTATGGTGGGCTTGTTGGATGTCGATGTACGTCTTGAATACGAATATTTTAATGTGGGTGAGTTCAAAGATATTTCAATGGTTTCTGTTGGTGTGAGCTATACCTTCTAGTTTGATTAATTTCGAGGCGCATACTTATGCGGATTCGACAGTGCGTTGCTAGCCAGTGGCGCCAAGTGTGTATTGGATATTGATATGTGGCAGTGGTTTACGCGTGCAGCGGTCTCGGATGAAACGGCTGACTGGCTTGCAGAGTGTTTTGGTTGGGCGATGCAAAATTTCGACGCAAACTGTTTTAGTGAGAAAACGCCCTTGGTATTGCCTACCAATGAATTTTTTCCTGAGCAAGTCGAAAGCATCGATGGTATGGCGCAGTATGTCTTTGGTCAAATCGTAACCTATGGTGGCTTGCGAAGCTGGCCATGGCGATTATTGCCTCCCTCCCAGTTTGTGGCTTCAGCACCACCGGTGCTAGGCTTGAACCCAGCTGTTCGCGGTGATGATGAGGTTCAAGCCGTTGTCCCCGCAAATGCTTCGTTAGAGCTTCAAATGACCTATACGCCGGATCAGGTGGCTAAGCCTCAAGACCTCGTGGCGACAATGGGGCACGGTGTTGCGCAGCATATGCTCTGGCAAAGTCAGTTGGCGCCGCCTGGAGGGCAGGATTATTTTTTGCAAGCAGCAGAAGTTTTGGCTGTTTTTATGGGGTTTGGAGTGATGGTTGTTAACTCGGCTTATAGTTTTCGCGGAAGCTGTGCAAAATGCTATAACCCAAAAGCTAATCGACAGGCGAGTTTGTCTGAAAGTGAGTGCGTGTATGCATTGGCACTTTTTTGTTATTTAAAAAAGATAGATCGCCGAGTTGTAGCAAAGCATGTAAAAAAGTATTTACGGCCAGCGCTTAAAAGTGCATTTCGTCAAATTGAGCGCCACCCGGGAACGTCTCATCTTCAGGCGTTGGCGGCTTGAGTTTCGGCTAGCTTCAAGCTGGCGTACAATACCGCCTTTTAAGAGCCGGTCGCATGCGTAAGCGTTTGCTAGTTATTGATAATTACGACTCTTTTACCTATAACGTGGTTCGTTATTTAGAAGAGTTGGGTGCATGCCCGGTTGTCGTTAAAAATGATGCTATGTCACTTGATGAGCTTAAAGCGTTAAATCCTGCAGGGCTTGTTATCTCACCCGGCCCTTGCTCGCCGAGTGAAGCGGGGGTGACGCTTGATGCAATTCGAGCATTTTCGTTGGCCATTCCTATTTTGGGAGTATGTTTGGGGCATCAGGCGATTGGTCAGGTTTTTGGTGCTAAGGTGATACGTGCCGATAAGGTAATGCACGGAAAAACCTCAATGATTAGCCACTCAGGAGGAGCAATATTTCGCAATTTACCACCGAGTTTTCTCGTTACGCGCTATCACTCTTTGATTTTGGACGCGCAGACACTACCGGCTTGTTTGGCTGTTGATGCGTGGGTTGATGGCGCCGATGGCGGGCGCGATATTATGGCGGTATCACATCGTGATCTTCCAATTTATGGTGTGCAGTTTCACCCCGAATCCGTATTGAGCGAGCAAGGTCATGCATTGCTCAAAAACTTTTTAACTTTTCACACGTTGGTTTGAACCATGATGGATATCAAGATAGCAATTGCACAGCTAATGGCTGGGCAATCTTTAGATCGCGAAGCGATGAGCACAGTGATGACTCAAATCATGACTGGCGAAACAACGCAGGCGCAAATTGGTGGTTTTTTGGTGGCGCTCACCATGAAAGGGGAAACCGTTGAAGAGATTACTGGTGCGGCGCAGGTTATGCGTCAACTAGCAGCGCCGGTGAATGTTAATGTCCCTGTGATTGTTGATACTTGTGGTACCGGCGGCGATGGCGCGGGGCTGTTTAATGTGTCCACCGCTGCAGCGTTTGTTGTGGCCGCAGCCGGTGGGTATGTCGCTAAGCACGGCAATCGTTCAATCACGAGCACAACCGGCAGTGCTGATCTACTAGAAGCGGCAGGTGTTAATTTAAGCATTGACGCTGAGCAAGTATCTAGATGTGTAGAGAGTATTGGTGTCGGATTTATGTTTGCGCCTGCTCACCACAGTGCAATGAAACATGCGATTGGCCCTAGAAAGGAGCTTGGCATGCGAACCATTTTTAATGTCCTCGGGCCCTTGACCAATCCAGCTGGGGCTAAGCGTCAAGTATTGGGTGTCTTTGATAAAACACTGTGTAGGCCTTTGGCTGAAGTGTTGCAGGTGCTGGGCAGCGAGCATGTAATGGTGGTTAGCGCAGACGACGGTCTGGACGAAATCTCCTTGGCGGTGAATACCCATGTTGCAGAGCTTAAAGAAGGCGTTGTGAGTGAGTATGAAATCTACCCCGGCACGTCTGGTATTGAGCCTCAAAATCTTGACGGTCTATCGGTTAAAAGTGCGCAAGAATCTCTGGAGCTTGTTCGTGGCGTGCTGAGTAATACCGGTGGTGAGCGCGTTCAAAAGGCGAGCGATATGGTGGCAATTAATGCCGGTGCTGCTTTGTATGTTGCAGGTATTGCAGACTCTTATTCCGAGGGTGTCGCTTTGGCCCAGGATACGTTGGCTACTGGGCTGGCGGGTGAAAAACTAAAAGAACTGGTCGAGATGACCGCGTGTTTTGAAGAGGCCTAGTTCGTGAGTGATACCCCTACAATATTAAAGAAAATTATTGCTCGCAAGTATGAAGAGGTCGCGAGTGCAAAATTGATACGTACCGAGGCAGCTTTGTTGGGTGATGCAAAAGTGCAGCCCCGCGCACGAGGTTTCGCAGGCGCCATCGTTAAGCGTGTTGGGCAGAAACAAAATGCCGTAATTGCGGAAATCAAAAAAGCGTCACCCAGTAAGGGGGTTATTCGTGAAGATTTTAATCCCGCAGCCTTGGCGTTAAGTTATGCGCAAGGTGGGGCCGCGTGTTTGTCGGTATTAACGGATAAAGATTTCTTTCAGGGCAGTAATGAATTTATGCAGCAGGCCCGTGATGCTGTGGCATTGCCCGTAATACGCAAAGATTTCATGGTTGATAGCTATCAGATCACAGAGTCAAGAGCGTTGGGTGCCGATTGTGTGCTTTTAATTGTGGCCGCGCTAGAGCAAAAGCAGCTTAATGATCTTCATCAGCAAGCTATCGAGTTGGGGCTGGATGTATTGATCGAAGTGCATAATGCCGCTGAAATGGAGCAGGCGCTAATGCTGGACAACCCTTTGGTCGGCATTAATAATCGAAACCTGCATACGTTTGATGTTTCTCTAAGTACAACGTTTGAATTGCTCGAAATGGTGCCTGCTGGCCGGCATGTGGTGACTGAGAGCGGTATATTTACGGCTGCGGATGTAGCTGCTATGCATGCGAAAGATATTTACGGGTTTTTGGTTGGTGAGTCTTTTATGCGTGCGCCAGAGCCGGGAGATAAGCTTCGAGAATTGTTTGGTTAGGTTTTTTCGCTGCATAAAAAAGGCCCGCTTACGCTCTTGTAAGTGGGCCTTTTTTCGTTGTGCGGTGCAGGCGTTTAGCGCGTCCCGTATACAACCATGGTTTTGCCTTTCACTGAGACCAGGCCTTGAAGCTCTAAGGTTTTAAGTACTCGGCCGACCATTTCGCGAGAACAGCCGACAATGCGGCCAATTTCTTGGCGTGTAATCTTAATCTGCATGCCGTCGGGGTGCGTCATTGCATCGGGCTCTTTGCATAAATCGAGTAGAGTACGTGCTACGCGGCCAGTGACATCAAGGAAGGCTAAGTCACCAACTTTTCGAGTGGTTGCACGCAGTCTGTGGGCCATTTGCGCGCTTAGCGAAAAGAAGTATTCAGGGCAGCTTTGGCTGAGTTCCATGAACTTTGCGTAGCTGATTTCGGCAATTTCACATTCGGTTTTTGCGCGAACCCATGCGCTGCGAGGGTCTTTGTCGTCGAACAAGCCCATTTCGCCAAAGAAGTCGCCATCATTAAGATAGGCAACAATCATCTCGCGGCCTTCGTCGTCTTCAATGAGGACCGTAACCGAACCTTTGATAATGTAATACAGCGAATCACTGTTGTCGCCAGCGTAAATTAAAGTGCTTTTCGCGGGATAGCGACGACGATGGCAATGCGCAAGAAACCCCTCGAGGTTATTAATATGTGGCGTATGTGGGATGGCAACCAAAACGACTTTCCTCATTAAGTAATCGGTGTCTGTGCATGTTTTACAAGACAAAGCTATTCAGCAGCTAAACAAGGTGAGTAAGCACCGCCCTCTGATGTTAAAACGTATCAAAAGAGGAAATCTAACCGGGTAAGTAACCCTACTCGTAAAACACCTTTGCGTAAACCGAATTGCAGCTTAATTGAAATTATAGACCCTGTTTGCACCGGGTGAATTGCTGCGCGCCGTATTATGCTTTCTAGAGTATAGGTTGGCTATCGCAGGGGTGCTCATTTTGTTATAGACCACACAGTTTTTTACGCATTTTTAAAAGGCTCTGTGGTAGTCTTGCACGCCTTTCGCCTTGGGGCGGTTGAATATTAAGCAGTTGGAGTTATTTCTATGCAAGCAACAGTTAAGTGGGTTGATGGGGCGATGTTTCTCGCTGAATCCGGAAGTGGCCACACAGTCTTAATGGATGGACCGCCAGATCATGGTGGCCGGAATTTAGCGGTGCGCCCAATGGAGATGATTCTAATGGGCTTGGGCGGATGTGCGTCGTTTGATATTGTCTCTATCCTGAAAAAATCTCGTCAAAAGGTTACTGACTGCCGTGTGGAATTAAGTGCTGAGAGGGCAGATGGCACGCCTTCGCCATTCACCAAAATACATTTGCATTTTGTCGTTACGGGTCAAGCTTTGAAGCCCGTGCAAGTAGAAAAAGCCGTAACACTTTCTGCGACAAAATATTGCTCGGCGTCCATCATGCTGGAAGCTGCTGGCGTTGCATTAAGCCATGATTTTGAAGTGGTTGAATTTGAGGTTTAAAATCGATACGACAGGCTAGTCATTACCTTGGCTGCTTGGCTCATCGCATATTTTACCGGTTGTGCGAAGGCGGTGCCGCCAGCCCTGAGTGCCAATTCAGCATGCTCAGCTTCGTCTTGGCGCATTTGAATCACAATGGCCTTGGACTTTATATCGTTAGCGGGAAGTTCATCGAGGTGTTCATCCAGGTGCTTACAGACTTGCTGTTCCGTTGCGGCAACGAAACCCAAGCTAAGCTTGTCGCTAATCAATCCAGCGCCGGCACCCAGGCCAAAAGATAGTCCGTACCAGAGCGGATTAAGCCTGCTTGTGTGTGCGTTGAATTCGTTGAGGCGCTCTTGGCACCATGCTAAATGGTCTTCCTCTTCTAAAGCGGCGGCTTTCATGTCGGCTCTGGTGCTGGGTAACTTTGCTGTTAATGCTTGTCCTTGATACAAGGCTTGGGCGCAGACTTCGCCGGTATGATTGACTCGCATTAAGCCGGCGCTGTGTTTTTGCTCTGAGGGAGTCAGTTCTGTTGCTGCAGCGGTATTAGCGGGGTTTGGGCGTAAACTGCTGGTTTTTTGACCGAACAGTGTTTTTAAAACCGTATCCCACTGCGCCACAGTGTTGTCTATATCTGATAAATTTCGCAAGTCGGTGCGAGGTGCCTGGCTTTGAGGGTTGTTTTGCATAATTCATTATTTCCATATTCTCTATATCGGAGTGTAACCGATGGATAGTCAAGATTTACAGTTACTTTTGCATAGCTCGGCGTCTTTGCTTGTTGTTGAGACGTTCGATGAGCCGCGTGCACTAGAGTTGCTTATTTCCTTTTTGAAGTCTGATCCTGCGCCGTTGTTTAAGTGGACAGTAACGGATGGAATACAAAAAGCTGGCCTGAGTTTAATCAGCGATAAAGAGAGTAAAACCTTTGAGCTTAGTGATGCATTAACTGAAATAAAGCAGCAGTCTACGCAGGGCGTATATGTTTTGTGTGATGCACATGCCTTTTTGGATGACCCTAAAAACATTCGTTTAATCAAGGATGTTCTTTTTAATCGCGTCCCTGCGCACAAGCTTATATTGCTAAGCCATGAATTGAATTTGCCGGCGGAGATTGCACGTTTAGCTGTGAAAATACCAGTTGCAGTGCCAAGCGAAGAAGAAATATTAAGTTTAATTCGTGAGGAAGCCGCTGTATGGGCAAAAAACAACGGTCAAAATAGAATACAAACCGAAGCGCCTGCGTTGAACGCGCTTGTCTGTAGTTTGCGAGGCCTGCCCCATATTGACGTGCGTCGGCTTGCTCGGGGCGCCATTGCGGATGATGGCGCCATTACTGCGAGTGACTTACCGCAGGTGAACAAAGCAAAGTTTGAATTAATGAATATGGATGGCGTGCTTCATTTCGAGTACGACACGGCAAAGTTAAGCGAAGTGGCGGGTTTAAATCGATTTAAAAAATGGTTAAATGAGCGCAAACCTGCTTTTTTTGAGGATGAAAAGGATATCCCTAAAGGCGTTTTACTATTGGGCGTTCAGGGTGGCGGTAAAAGTTTAGCGGCTAAGGCTGTGGCGGGCGTTTGGGGAGTGCCATTGTTACGACTCGATATGGCACAGTTGTTCAATAAATACATCGGTGAGACTGAGCGAAATTTAAGGCAGGCACTGGCCCTTGCCGATACATTGTCGCCGTGTGTTCTTTGGGTGGATGAATTAGAAAAAGGGTTGGCGCAAAGTGATGCGGAAGGTGGATTAAGCCAACGTATTTTAGGCACGCTACTGACATGGATGAGTGAGCGGAAAAGCCGAGTTTTTATGGTGGCGACTAGTAATAATATTAAACAGTTACCCGCAGAGTTGTTGCGTAAGGGACGCTTTGATGAAATTTTCTTTGTCGATCTCCCAGTTCGAACGGTTCGTACACAAATCTTTAAAATTCACTTACAAAAGCGGCAGCTAAATCCTTCTGATTTTGATTTGCAGCATCTGTCAATAATTACAGAAGGCTTTACGGGGGCTGAGATAGAGCAAGCGGTGGTGTCTTCTATTTATAATGCTCGGGCACGCAAGCGCGAAGTTGATTCGGGGTTAATTGCGGCGGCGGTTCAGCGGACAAAGCCTTTGTCTATTGTTATGGCTGAGGTGATGCAGAATTTACGAAGCTGGGCGCAAGAGCGTGCGGTAAGTGCTGATTAAATGAATGCATTTAAACGACTCTATCAGCAGCGATTAAAGACGGCACACAGGCCTTTTCTTGCGAGAGGCGCTGCTGTTGCTCGCTGTTCTGAATGTCATCTTGCTGAAAGGTATTGCATCTGTAATTACATGCGAGCCTTACCTTTATCGCTAGAATTCGATATTGCTCTTTTAATGCACAGGGATGAAATATTAAAACCCACGAACACCGGACGTTTGTTGGCGGAGGCATTTCCTGAGCACTGCCTTGCTTTTGAATGGTCCCGGCTTGAACCGAATGGCGAACTTATCAAAATTCTAGAAGATCCTAGCCGTCAGTGCGCCGTGATCTATCCGGCTAAACAGTTGCGCTCCAGTATTGACGTGACAGAATTGGATACTTTTTCCTGCTCTGAGGGTAAGCCTGCCGTTTCTAGACGCCCGACGTTCATTTTACTTGATGGTACTTGGCGGCAAGCTGCACGTATGTTTAATCATAGCCAGTGGCTGAAAAATATTCCGACCTTAACTTTACCCGATCCGGATGCGGGAGGTTATGCTGTGAGAAAATCGAGCGATAGCACTCGCTTATCAACAGCAGAGGCCGCCGTATTATTATTACAGCATTGCGGCCAAAGTGCAGCTGGAGAGCATTTGGCTCATATGTTTACCGTATTTAATTACCATTGCCGCGCAACTCGAAACTGTACTGATGTTGAATTGACGTCATCGCATCAGTATTTATTGTAGGGCACCACTATCTCGTCAAAATCGTTTTTTTAGTGTTTCCCTTTAGTTATCCCCTAGAAAGGTCCAAAGCATGATGTATCGCAATAACCAGCGAAATTTAAAAGGTAGCCAGCAAAAAAGAGCTGTACACCCGCTGGAAGAGCAAGAATTTATTGGTGTGGTTAAAGATGTTGCCAGTAATGGACTTGCTGTCGTAGAGCACAGCTCTGGCGTAGCTGTTTTTCTGCGCGGTGCTTGGGTGGGTGAAACGGTTAGGGTCAAGACCGAACAGTTTAAAAAGCGGTATGCGATGGGTGTGCTGTTAGAATTATTAAAGCCTTGTGATATGCGCGTTGTGCCTCCGTGTCAGCATTTTAATGCAGAGCCTAGTTGTGGCGGGTGTTTGTGGCAGTTTGTCGATTATTCGGCACAGGTTGCGATGAAACAGTTGTGGGTTGAGCGTCAATTTGCTCGTTTTACAGACTGCCCTTCGGCGACAATTAAGGGGAGTGACGCTGTCTGGCGTTACCGAAACCGTGCGGAATTTAAAACCGACGGAAAAAAGTTAGGCTTTTTGGCTGCGCAATCCAAAACTTTGATTGATGTGGTGTCGTGTCCAGTATTGTCTGACGAGGTTGAGCAGCACCTGTTGAATCTCCGCAAACAGCTGCCAAATAAAGCATGGCGCAGCCAAAATAAAAAGCACCCGATGACATTGCTGGCGGTGGATGATGATCTTGATCTTGATCTTGATCTTGATGTTGTTGCCAATGTTCGCAGGCCTTTTAAGCAGGCTAACGAGGGGCAGAATCAAGTTCTCAAGCAGTGGCTGGCAGCAGTGCTTGAAGCAGACAGTAAAGCAAATGTTGTCATGGAGCTTTTTTGTGGTTCAGGGAATTTCACCAAGGCGCTTTGCGCTATGGGATACGATCAAATTATTGCTGCTGAAGTATCTGAAATTGCCGTTGAGCAGTTGTCTGTGCAAAAGTTAAGCGGGGTTTCTGCCGTACAGGCCAATTTATTTGATAAAGCAGCATTGGAGCAGCTGTGTCTTCGGTACAGTCATGCAAAAACGCTGGTGCTGGATCCGCCTAGGGATGGCCTTGTTTGTATTCAGCCTTTATTGGATCATAAGGGTTTTGAATGTGTCGCTTACATCTCTTGCGATTTAAAGACTTGCGCTAAAGATATCGAGCAGTTTGTTTCGGCCGGCTATACCGTTGAGTGTATTCAACCTGTTGATATGTTTCCCCATACTCAACATGTCGAGCTGTGTGTGTTTTTGCGGCGTAGAATAGGGCAGCGTGGTGAATAAATACCATTTCTCATCTGATCTACATGAGCTTCCATTGGAGTGTAGGCGCTCTGCACGACGCAAAACCTTGGGGCTTAAAGTGTCTCCGGGGCGCGTACTTGTTTCCTACCCGCCGGCTGTTTCGGCCAAAGATGTTGTGCTATGGGTAAATCAGAAAAGCGAGTGGATCTTAAAGCATTATCAACCGCCTTTGATCTCGGTGGTTGATAATGCTTATACCGAGCAAGACACTATTTTTTGGAATGGCCATCTCGAACAATTAACGGCGTTGACCGGTGTTGACGGGTTGTTGCCCACTCATTTTTTTGAGTTGACTTTGTGCTTACAGAAGCAACTTTTGCTGGAGCTTTGCGCTAAGTCGTTACTGGTGGACTTAAGGTCCCGAGTCAAGAGTTGGGAGGGTGTGCTCAGTTTACATGCGCGAACGGTTAAAATTAGACCTTATAAGTCGCGCTGGGGTAGTTGTACTCAGCACGCGGGGTTGGCTTTTAATTCTTTATTGATGATGGCGCCGGCGTGGGTGCGTGACTATGTCGTTATCCATGAGCTTTGCCATATAAAACATTTAAATCATTCACATTTTTTTTGGGCTGAAGTGGCCCGAGCTTGTCCGCATCAGCAGGTCAAAAAAGCAAAGTCCTGGCTGCGTGCGAACGGTAATCAATTATTGTTAATTTATCGGTGATCAGCAGTATGATTGTTAAACCTGAATTTAAAGATAAGTCTATTCGCAGTTTTGTAATTCGCGGCGGGCGTATGACCGAAGGGCAGCAGACAGCCTTTGAGCAATGGTGGCCAAAATACGGTCGCTCTTTACATGACGGGTGTAGTGCTACAGCCGATATTTTTGCTAATGGTAAGCCTGTTGTTATCGAGGTTGGCTTTGGTATGGGGGATTCGTTGCTGGAAATGGCGAGTAAAGATCCCGATACAAATTTTATTGGTATCGAAGTGCATCCCCCAGGCGTTGGGCGTTTAATCAATGAGGCGGGCAAGCTGGGCTTGACTAATCTTTGGGTCTTTATGGCTGATGCTACCGATGTGTTGAGCGATTGTTTTGAGGATGAAAGTGTCTCTCGCTTGCAGTTGTTTTTCCCCGACCCTTGGCACAAGAAAAAGCACAATAAAAGGCGTATTGTTCAATCACCTTTTGTCGATATTATTGCTGGCAAGCTAAGAGCGGATGGCGTTCTGCATATGGCGACAGACTGGGAACCTTACGCTGAATATATGGTTGAGGTGTTGGCGGAAACCCCGCGTTACCAAAACGTGGCAGGTGAAAAAATCTATTCTACCGCGCCGGAATATAGGCCTAAAACCAAGTTTGAAATGCGTGGTGAGCGCTTAGGTCATGGTGTTTGGGACTTGTTATACCAAAAGAGATAGGCCTTTAATTACACCGACTGTGATAATATTAATTAAATGTATTTGTTAAGTAACTATTCATGGATCCTCAGCGTACAATCATTCGCCCGTTTTATACGGAGTAGTGCTGGTGCGTATGATGTCATTTTTGAATATTAGAAAATTAGGAGATTGGGTTTGAAAAAGCTAAATGTATTAAAAAATGCTGTTGCAGTGTTGTCTTTGAGTGTTGCTGCTGGTGTTTCTTTTGCGAGTGATATCGAGTTGGGGATAGGTTTGCCCTATTATGCTTTTGATAACGAAGCCGAGCTAAAAGATAAGAGCGGCTTCAATATTAATGCAGGGTATCGTTTTGATAAGCCATTTGGCGTTGAATTGTCTTATTCGCAAGTATCTGCTGAAGTTGAAGGTTTTGGTGGCGATGTTGATGTGCAGGACTTGCGCTTAGATGGCTTGTGGTATTTAACTAATGAGGGTGGAATACTGCCTTATGCTGCTTTGGGCGTAGGTATGCTAGAGCTTGATGACGGCAATGTAAGCACTAATGAAGACAGTGAGGAAACCGTCAACTTTGGTCTGGGTGTTAAAACGCATATCGGTAAGCGTTTTCGGGCTAGAATTGATGGGCGTTGGCTGCACGGGCTTGATTCGCACAGCGATCATAGTGTGATTACGTTAGGTTTGGGTTATGTTTTTGGTGCTTCAAATAAAGCGCCTAAAGTGATTGCCTCGGCATTTGTTGATGCCGATAAAGATGGTGTTGAGGATGGCGTTGATCGCTGTCTGAATACACCTGCTGGCGTTAATGTTGATGCGAAAGGGTGCGCTTTGGATACCGATCGCGATGGCGTTGCTGACCACCTTGACAAGTGTGTTGATACCGACAGCAAGCACAAGGTAGATGCTGTTGGTTGTGCCGTAGTGTTAAGTGAAGATGTTTCTATTGATCTAAAAGTTAAGTTTTCTAGCGGCAGCGATGTTGTTGATGCTGCTTATTTTAATGAAATTCGTGGTGTTGCACGCTTTATGGAGCAGTATGCTAATAGTGCTGTTGTCATTGAAGGGCATACTGATACGAGTGGCTCGTCAGCTTACAATAAAAAATTATCGCAGAAGCGCGCTAACGCTGTTGCAGGCTTGTTAACTGAACAATATGGTATTGACGCTAGTCGTGTTAATGCTATGGGTTATGGTGAAGAGCAGCCTTTAGTGGAAGAAAAAACAGCTGAAGATAACGCAACAAATCGTCGAGTTGTTGCAAAAGTTAGTGCTAAAAAAGACGTTATTGAAACTAAATAACGGCTTAGTAGTCTAGAGAGCTGCAAGTCTAAAATATTGCATGTAGCTACAGCATTAAAAAGGCGTCGTAAGGCGCCTTTTTAATGGATCTTGATTCGAGGTGTTATGACAATCTGGCCGTTTTGCGAAAAATTTTATGGACGTAAACCGGTTGCGACTTTGTGTTTACACTTGCAGGATCGATATCAGTTAAATGTTGGGCTTATTATTTGGTTATGTTGGCACTCTGCGCACAATCGTTTTGTGAATAGCGCGACCTTTACGGAAGCGTGCCTCTTGAGTGAGTCTGTCTACGACCCTCTTATATTACCTCTCAGGGCAATTCGGAAGCAGGTTTTACAGGCATCTTTGGCGGACGATCAAATTATTTATCAGCATGTATTAACCGCGGAAATACTGATGGAGAAGTCCTTGTTGTTAATGTTAGATGATCGCTTAACCCCGCGGGTTTCCATCGACCGAGACAGTCTGGCTTTTGGCTTGCTGGATTACCTTTCGCGAGCCGATGTCGAAAATGCCGAACAAAGTGTTCGTTTTTTGTACGCTAGCGCTTTGTCTTGCGTGAGTGAATAGATTGAATCACGATTTTTAGAGTTTAGGGGTTGGCAGGGGGCGGGTCTTATGGGGTAAGATGCTGCGCTCTTAAAGATTTGGCGTGTGCCAGTACGTATTTGTTAATAAAAAAACAGGATTGATTTATGAAAACATTGTTTTCTCGCAAGAATGCCTTTCTTGCAGCAGCGGTAACGGCTGCATTAATAACTACTGGCTGTAACAAGCCAGCAGAACAAGCTCAAGCTGCAGCTCCTGCAGTGGTAGAAAGTGAGTTGACGTCTCTTGAGCAAAAAGTAACTTACATTGTAGGTTACCGTATGGCCAAGCAAGCGCAGCAAGGCGAATTTGCCCTTGATAAAGGCGTAATGGGCATGGCGATTCAAGATGTTGCTGAAGAAAAAGAGCCTCGCATTGCTCAAGAAGATCAGCAAAAAATCATGATGGAGTTTCAAACTCAGCAAGAAGCTAAGCGCAAAGCTGAAACTGATAAAGCTTCAGGTGAAAACTTAGCTAAGGGCAAAGCTTTCTTAGAAGAAAATCTGAAAAAAGAGGGCGTTAAAGTTACTGAATCAGGCTTGCAATATAAGGTGATTACCGCTGTTGAAGGCGCAGCTTCACCAAAAGCAGAAGATACAGTTAAGGTTCATTATCACGGCACTCTAATTGACGGTACTGAATTTGATAGCTCTGTTAGTCGGGGCCAGCCTGTAACTTTTCCCGTGTCTGGTGTTATTCAGGGTTGGGTTGAAGGCTTACAGTTGATGAAGTTGGGCGAAAAGTACGAACTTTATATTCCGGCTGAGTTAGCTTATGGCGAAAACGGCACTGGGCCAATTGGCCCGAATGCAGCCTTGGTTTTTGAAGTTGAGTTGATTGAAATTAATCCTGAAGCACCTGCGGGCCATCCGCATGCTGGGGGCGACGGTCACGGTCACTAAGTGACCTGACTTTAAAAGCCCCGATTTGATCGGGGCTTTTTTTTGTCCGAAATTTGTTCTGATTATTAAGCTCTGACAGTGTGCTGAATGACTTAGCTTGGACGATCCAGTACCATGATGGCTTTCTGTCCTTAAAAGAATAGTAAGGTTATGCCCCAGTCTTATATTAAGCGTATTTTAGATGCGCGTATCTACGATTTAGCCGTCGAAACACCGCTCGATAGCGTTCCGTTGTTATCTGAAAAAACCGCGAATAATGTTTATTTGAAGAGAGAAGACTTACAGCCTGTTTTTTCATTCAAGCTGCGCGGTGCCTACAATAAATTACTACAGTTACCCAAATCAGTTCGTGCAAAAGGGGTTATTGCGGCGTCTGCCGGGAATCACGCGCAAGGTTTAGCATACTCGGCTCGGCACTTAGGCGTGCCTGCGACGATCGTTATGCCGGAAACCACGCCTGCAATTAAGGTTAATGCGGTCAGGCGCCACGGGGCTACAGTGGTTCTACATGGCGACACCTACGATGAAGCCTCTAAGTACGCCAAAAAACTCGTTGAAGATCAGGGCTTAACCTATATTGCGCCTTATGACGACCCCGATGTGATTGCTGGGCAGGGCACTGTGGCTGTCGAATTGTTAAGGCAGTATACCGATGATATTCATGCGGTTTTTATCCCAGTCGGTGGCGGTGGATTGTGTGCCGGAATGGCGGCCTATATCAAATATGTTCGGCCTGAAATTAAAATATTTGCAGTCGAGCCAGAAGATGCAGCTTGTTTAAAAGCCGCTATGGAACATAACGAGCGTGTCGTCTTGCCTCAAGTGGGTATTTTTGCTGATGGCGTTGCCGTTGCGCAAATAGGTGAAGAGAACTATCGAATTTTGAAGGAAACGATCGATGGTGTCATTACAGTTACTACTGATGAAATTTGCGCTGCGATAAAAGATATTTTTGAAGATACGCGCTCGATTGCCGAGCCGGCGGGCGCTTGTGCTGTGGCCGGGCTGAAAAAATATGTTGGGCAAACCGGCTGCACGGAGCAAACATTGATGGCCGTTCACAGTGGCGCTAATACTAACTTTGATCGTTTGCGTTACATTTCTGAGAGGACTGAAATTGGTGAGCGCCGCGAAGCAATTTTGGCGGTGACTATCCCAGAAAAACCGGGTGCTTACCTGAGCTTCTGTGAGCTGCTAGGGAAGCGTAATATCACCGAGTTTAATTATCGATATGCCGAGGGTAAGCAAGCTAAAATTTTTGTTGGTTTGCAAATAGGCCCGGAAAGCGCTGATAAGCAAGCCTTGTTGTCCAGTCTAGAAGGCAATGGCTATCAAGTGATTGATATGACGGATAACGAAATGGCTAAGTTACATATTCGTCATATGGTCGGTGGGCATGCGCCTGCAAGCTTAACGAATGAAGTTGTTTATCGTTTTGAATTTCCAGAGCGTCCAGGCGCACTGCTTAAATTTTTAACGGTATTGGCCGATCGTTGGAATATTTCGCTTTTTCATTACCGTAACCATGGTGCCGCCTATGGACGAGTGCTTATTGGACTGCAGGTTGATGCGCAACAGCGCGGTGCGGTAGAGGCTCATTTACAAGCCTTGAATTACCCGTTCTGGGAGGAAGGTAATAATGCGGCCTACCAGAGTTTTTTGGCCGCGTTAGAGTAGTAGTTTTCCGTTGGCCTGCTCTACAATGAAATGTGTAGAGCAGGCCTTAACGATTTTACTTTAACCATTCCTTGCTGATAATTGTTTCTACTGTTGCCGTTCTCGAGTCCTCCAATAGTGCTTTGGTGTCCATATTGCTTTTAATGGAAAGTTTTATGTTTCCGTTATTGTTTTGGGTGTCATGATCTGCAATCCAGTAAGCAATATGCTGATGCTTCCCTCTAAGTTCGGCAATGTAATCTGTATTTGAAAATGTACCATCTTGCGTTGTGGGCGCTAGTCTCGTCATACCGAGAGGCTTGTCGAGATCGATATAGCTAGAATAGTCGGGAATGTTCACCTCATCGCTATTACTAATGCTTGCCACAATGTCCACTTTACTTTCCCCAGGGTAACCCCATGTAGCCGTTTTCCGCACAGATTCTTTGCCTGTCCTTGGTGCATAAACCCAGAGTAGGTGGGTGAGGTTTTCCTTGGCTAGCTCGTCGGCGACGTGGGACCAAAGTTCTTTAAACTCGTCTTCAGTGGTTACAGGCGTGACAGATGCATCATCCTCGGCTTTATCTTTTGAGGGGCCATACCAATAGCTGGTTGTATTCATTTGAGGGAATGGGGCGAATAACACTGGGATTTTTTTGCTGTCGAGATCTTTAAGTGCTTCGATAATGACATCGAGTTGATCGTTGAATGTAGTATAAGCGGCTTGGTTATCGCCCTCCAAAGATGTGCCGTCACCGTATAAGGCGGTGATTTCAGTTTTGTCTGTTTGGGCGAGCGTGTCACTTGTTTCGTTATCATTGACTGTCCATGGGTTTAGTGGCGTCCATGTAACGCTAACAATTCCACCTAAATCCGAGTGTTCTTTAAGTTTTAGGTTTGCCTTTTTTAGGGCATCAAGGTCGAACTGCTGGCTTTTTTCATAATCAATACTGATGACAGCAATGCGCTTTTTCTCGATGTCAAACAGGTCTTCAACCAGGGCTTTATAGCTATGAAAGCCATTGTTGCTGTCTGTAAGCTCATCGCCGTTACCTAAGCTTTGGCCAACCAAAGTGTACCCCGTGATTTCTGTACACGTAATATCGGCAATGAGTTCGAACACTTTCTGGCTTTTTTCTGCAATGTTTTCATTGGTTGGCGATGCTGAGCAGGCAGGAGAGTCTTCATCTTCTGGATTGCTGTCTTCATAAATACGATTGTAGCCTGATTTACAAGCAGCTAAAGTTGTGCAGGCGCATACTAATGCTATGCCTGTAAGGGTGTTTTGTAGTGACATCGAGTCTTCCTTATTAATCGGCTTAACGCCAGATTAGCATGCTGTGCTTAATGTGGCGCTTTTGGTTTTGTAGTTGGTTAGCTTTTCTATGCTGGCATAGTTGTATTGGTTCGGGGCGGGGCAATAATAGTTTGTCCAATTAGACTAAGGCACCTGCTTTCTCAGCA